>JAHIEZ010000083.1 GCA_018901355.1 Patescibacteria group bacterium
AAACACCTATTACCTTAGATATTCAAAAAGAGACAACCTAAAGATTTTTGGTGATATGTACAAAAATTTAGAGAGCGTGCCCTATTTGAAAAGAAAATATGATATTTACCAATCTTTCTTGTCTAGAAATCAGATGATTCCGTCCTAGGCCTCCAAGAAAGCAAATTTTTCCGTCCTAAACAACAGGCCCTCGGTCCGAATCCGAGAGGCGGCTCACTACTGTGCTGAGCAATCTTTAGGACAATTTTGTTTGTCTTCACCCAATGAAGGTTCACAAAGGGTATTACCACAAACACCTTGATCTTTTATTTCCTTTTGATCGGGCCCAGTCATGATTTGACCTCCCTTTTGAGGAGCTTCTTGCTGTTGAGTTTTAGAAATAAATTTGTTCATAAAACTAAAAACTAAGGTCAAAATTAACAAAATCCCGCTCAAGGCAGAAAGAATAATCACTATCTTTTTGTTAATCTTTAATAAATTTTCCTTGGGTTTTCTTAAAAGATTGAATTTCACTGTTAAAAAATAACCGCCTAAAGCCAATATCGAGGCTAAAAAGGCAAAGCCAGCCAACATCCCTGGAAAATTTATGGCTTTTGTTTCTTTTGGTTTTCCTTGGCCATTTTGAGGACCATTATTAATAATGATGCCGCTGTTTTGGGCTCTTGGCTTAGGCTCGATAATCGTTTCACAGGTGTAAATCTTGTTTCGGTCCACCCCTAAAATATCTTCAAAAAAATAGGGAGAAGCACCGGTGCCAACCGCCACATATCTTCCATCTCCGGAAACATCCAAAGTATCAACAAATTCATTAAAAACAATTTCTTTTTGCTGGTTATTTTTCCGGTCGATTAAATAAACCTTCTTGTCCGTGCCGCCGGCGGCAATCAGCTGTCCGTCATCGGCAATATCTAAAGCACCAAAAGAGCTGGGAAATTGCCATTTGGCCAAAGGCGTGTTGTTCTCTTTTGAGAACAAATACAAATCTCCCTTCATGTTACCCACCACAATAAAATTCCCATCAGGTGTCATCCCCAAACTTCTGGCGGCTCGACGAGAGCCATCATCAAACTTCCAAAGAAGTTGCTTTGAATCTTTATCAAAAAGGAGCAATAAACTTGAATCCGGGCCTCCATCAGTCGTAAAAGCGGCTGTTCTGCCGTCAGCAGTAATTCTGGTTTTCTGAACAGGTGAATCATAAGTTAAGCCTTCACTTCTTAATAAGGGTTTATTAGAATCTTTGGAGAAAATATAGGCCCGGCGGTCAGGGCAACCAGTGGTGGCTACCAGAAAACTGCCGTCAGAAGATAAATCCAAATCATGGAAATTGGCAATATTGTAATATTCCCAAAGCGGGTTTTTATCTTTGGTTTGCCAAAAGACAACAGTGGTAGCATTGGTATTTTTCTCATCAGGCGTGGTGATAATCGCCGCCATGTATTGACCGTCATCAGAAAGAGTCACCCCAATACTTTGCATGTTTTCCGCCACCCAACGAGGTTTATTGCTGACTTTGTCAAAAACCAAAACTTTGGCACTGGTAGCCACGGCAATGACTGAACCATCGGCTGACAAGGCAATGCCGCCAACCATATCCCCAGCTTCACCAAGCTCAAGCTTATATTCCCAAAGAGGCTTTTGAGGGTTGGCGGTCTCAAAAAATAAAATATTTTTCGTAGTTTTAGCGGCAAAATATTTACCATCATTGGAAATAACCACCTGGTCAACCCATTCATCCTTAGTTGGATAGCTTAAAATCTTTTCTCCTTTTTGGGTATCAATCAAGCCAATTTCGTTTTTATCCAAAGCACTTTCAAATAGCACCGGTCCATTATCCGGAGAATCAATAATCGAGGCCCGAGCTTTACCTAAACCATTTGAAGCTTCAAAATAATAAAAATTCGCCCCGATTTTTTTAGGAACATATTTATAAATATATTTCACTCCCCTTTTATAATCGTTGTCAGTCTGATTTTCTTTTTCAAGATCAATCATCTTGCCGTTGAAGTAAATCTGAATATATTTCGGCGGTCGACCTTCTTTGTCCCTGTAAACCACCGAATAGGTATATCTTTGACAAACCGGCCCCCACATCGGGTAAACATGGCCACCAACCAATTCCGGATCATTAGGAGTTTGGGGTAATTTAGGAATCATTCGACCTGGCGCGTCAGGAGTGTATTCTTTAGTTTCCGCCAAAACTGGTAAGGTAAAAATAAAAAAGAAAACTATCAGAAAAAATAATACTTTTTTCATTAAATCTATTATCAATTCTCTAAGACAACTTGTCAAATTGTATCATTCTTTCTTTGGGTTTTAGTATCGAAAATTCTCTTTTTCTGATTTGGGTTTACGAATTGGCAAACCCCTCGTTGGTTTATTTTTCGTTTTTCTTTTGCCAGCAATTTTGTTTTTGGTGTTTATTTTAGCCTTACCAAAGATAAACAAAGAGGGAACTCGTTAATTTACTCGATGGGTGCTCATAGCCTTTTTAATTTAGTTTATAAAAAAAGAGCTGGTTTAAAAAATACTTTCATTTATGTATAAAGATTTACAGAAGGCCCCATTTTTGGATAGAAAATACGCAATCTATAAAGACTATTTAGATACTCTTTAGATACTCTCAAAACCGATATGTTTCCGTAAATATCCGACACCAGATCCTCTCTGGTAGTGGTTTCACTTTTAAGCTTCAGATTCCTACGGGGAATACAACGATTTGACCGTGAATGCCGATGGTGATAAAATATAGGTATGGTA
>JAHIEZ010000084.1 GCA_018901355.1 Patescibacteria group bacterium
ACCACATCTCCTCCCACTAAAGCCCAATATTTCTTTTTTACTCGCCTCTGTTTAAACTGTTTCTTTAAATTCAAAAGGCTTTTTATATTTTTGGCTACCAACAACAAACCGGAAGTCCCTTTATCCAATCGATGCACCAAACCATTTCTGGCCAAACCCAGATCGACTTTTCCCGTCAGCCACTCTTCCACCGTTGGATTCTTCTCTTCTCTCCTTTCTTTGCTACTCACCCACCCCGCTGGTTTGTCCAACAACAATAAATTTTTGTCTTCAAAAACTATTTCCGGTTCTTTTTCCATAATTCTAGTATAAACAAAAATAAACCAAAGACGACTAAATAATCAGCCAAATTATTATAAAATATTCCTCCTCCAAAATACCAATAATCCCTTACCTTTCCAAAAATAAGCCTGTCTCCCAAATTTACCCCCCCTCCCAATATCATTAAAAACAATCCCCCATAAAAAGCATTTTTTAACCAAAAAAGAAACAAAAAAAACCAAATTAAAACTGTTAATCCTCCAAAATTTTTACCCCAACCAAAACTAAAACCTTCATTTTCAAACAAAACTTCTCTGGCCAAAAAATCATGAAATTGCCACAACAAAAAAATCAACAAAAACAAACCTAGTACCTTAAGAATTTCTTTTGTTTTCACACTTAATACACCTGGTTGTTTCCGGTTTGACCGCTAATCTGTCAGTGTCAATCATTTCCCCACATTCTTCACAATAACCAAATTTACCCAATCTCAATCGTGTCAAGGCTTTTCTCAGTTGGATTATCTGCTTGGCCACAAAACCCACTTTAATCTCAGCATCAAAATGACCTATTTGCTCATCCACGTCTTCTTCCAAAGAATTTTCTATCGTTCTACCTTCGTCAGAAAAAGGATCCGCTTTTTTAATTTTTTCCTTCCTTTTGTTTAGCTTCAAAATTTCTTTTTCCAAAAATTTTCCAATTGGTGCCAACAAAGCTTGAGGAAAACCGACTTCGCTTTTACTTTGTTTTTTAGTCATTTTTTATTTCTTCTTCCAAACTTCTCCAAGAATAAACAATCCTATCAAAGAAATCAAACTTAAAAACATAGCTAAAAACAAGTTTACCCCCTTATCTTCAAATAAAATCGATATAAATAAGTTAAGCATCCAAAAAATAAAGTTAGCCGCCCAAAAAACAAAACCCTTCTTGCCACTTTTATACCAAACAAAAGACCGATATCTATTCCACAGCCAAAAACTCAAACCAAAAACTAAAACCGTCAGTCCTCCCAATACCCATTTCCCTCCGGCCAAAAACCAAAAAAAAGTAAAAAACAAAAAAGAAAAACTTAAGTCTTCCAAAAAAGACCAAACTTTCCAGTCATTTTTCCATGAAAAGTAAAAAACCGCCAGCAACACCCCTATATAACCGGCACTATAAATCATCCCTGGTTTGGAAAAAAAAGCCCAATAATCCACCCACAAATTGTCAATTACTCTCCAATTTAAAAAAACAAAAATCAAACGGCTACTAAGAAAAAAAACCAACAAAGCCAACCAGGAAAAAGCCACCAATTTCTTCCCGGCATAATCATCCTTTAATCTCCGCCAAGTCAGATACAAAAAACCCACACAGGCCAAAACTTTAAATACTACTTCAAAAACTCTCATTGTCTTATTCTATCAAGACTTATTTGTTATACTAAATCCAATCTTTGCCGAAGTGGCGGAACTGGCAGACGCGCACGACTCAAAATCGTGTGGTGGCAACATCATGGGGGTTCGACTCCCCCCTTCGGCACTCTACTCCTTTTTTTCTACATCAAAAAAACTAACCTGTTTACCATTAAAGTAAAGGTTAAAACTCCCCGTTGGTCCGTTTCTGTGCTTTTCGATACTACAAGCCACCATCTCTCTTACTTCCTCGTCTTCCCGATGCAAAAACATGACCACATCCGCATCTTGTTCGATACTGTTATGAACAATAATGTCATTAGCCACAAAATTACTTAAACCAGGCACTGTCATGTCAAAAACTTTTTCTACACCCAACTTTTTAATCGATTTAACCTCATCCCAGAATACTTCCGAATTGGCTAAAATCGACAATTCTTTTGAACCCAAAACTTTTACTATTTTTTCCAACCTCTTTCTACTTACTCCATTGTTATGTCTCTGGGTTCCACTATAAGCCCAAGCCATTTTTCGATGAAATTCTCTGGTACTCCATCCCTTTTCTTTTCTTTCTGCCTCAATCATTTGCCAAACCTCTTTCGGTAACACATCATTATTTGGATTAGACTCAATCTCCGATAAAACTTTCAAAGCTTTTTTCACCAATAATGCCTTTTTCCCCACTCCACCAATCTTAGATAAAAATCGCTCCTGATCAATCTTTCCCTGCACACAAACATGCCAAGTTTTGGCATAACCTTCTTTTTTAGAAAACCCAATCTTTGACAATATCCCCAATCTTAAAAGTAAACCGGCCACCTGTCTTACTAACTTTTCACTTTTAGACGCATAATAGACTCTAACCAAGGGCCCCTTTTTACCTTTCTTTTTTACATGTACACAACCATCGGTTGCCCATAAATGACACAAGAACAAGGCTATTTGCTTTTCATCAAGACTAAGCACCAACTCCGGTATCACTTTTTCTCCCGATCTTTGGTTCATTATCCCAAGCTCCTCGTCCAACCAAGCCACAATTGGATTTCTCTTCCCTCTGGCTAATTTCTCTTTGGCCGACAAATATAAATGAAACCAATTTTTCTGTTTTACCAATCTTGGCTTTACTTCAAATTGATTTATTGCCACCCTCTCTACTATTTTAATTAACTCCATTTCCGAATTGGTGTAATGTAAAGGTTGTCTTGATAAATAACATCCGTCACCAATTAAGTGAGCCAACAAAATTAAACGAGAGTCGTTAACTGTTTTGCTTCCTTTCAAAGAAATCACTCGTGGCACCGCCAATCTATCTCCTGCTTTAAGTTTATCCAATCTTTGCCAATTATCCCAAACTCTAAACTTATGATTTTCCGAAGCCCTAATTTTCCTACCGCTTTTCAAACTTAATTCGTAAACTTGCTTCTTGCCACTACAAAATACCTTACTTACTCTAGTCAGTTTTATTTTCCAATTTTTATCCAGGGCCAAAACCTTCAAACCTTTTTTATTTACCAGATCCTCTATCGCCACCTGTCGACCATCAGACAAAGCAATTAAACTATCTCCCAAAAGACATCCGCTTTCTCTCAAATCCGACAATCTTGGTCTCCCCCCTCTGGTTTCCATCGCCCGGGACAATTGAGCCGCCGCCAAAACCGGCAATTTCAACTCCCTGGCTAAATTTTTTAAACCCTGAGAAATTTCCGACACCTCCTGAACTCTATTGTCCCGATTTCTACCATGCATTAGCTGAAGATAGTCCACTACAATAAAACGAATACCCTTATCTACCTGCAATCTCCTAGCTTTCGTCCTCAGCTCTGTCACTGTCAATCCCGGTGTATCATCTATATAAAGTGGTGCCTCTGCCAACACTCCCATCGCCTCAGACAAAGAAGAAAAATCATTATCTGACAATTGTCCTGTTTTTAGTTTCCAAGCATCAATCAAACCTTGTCTGACCAGCAATCTGTCCACCAATTCCTCTTTGCTCATCTCCAAAGAAAAAATACAGGTCGGCAATTTTTCTTCCACCGCCACATGACGGGCAATATTTAAGCCAAAAGCTGTTTTTCCCACCCCCGGTCTGGCCGCCAAAACAATCAAATTGCTATCCTGCATTCCCGCCAAAGTTCTATCTAAATGGGCAAAACCAGTTGGTATCCCTCTCAAACCACTCCCTCTTTTTTGCAATTCATCCAAGCGGTCAAAACTCGAAGTTAACACCTCTCTTAAAGAAGATGGCACGCTTTTTAAGTGCTTTTGCGACAAAGAAAAAACTTCCTGTTCCGCCTCATCCAACAACTCTTCTGCTGACATAGACTCATCAAAAGACTTCTCGGTAATTCGGGCCGCCGCCCCGATTAACTCCCTTTTGGCCGACAAAGCCTTCACAATCTGACCATAACTTTCCACATTAGCCGCCGTCGGCACCTCTCCTGCCAATTTAGTCAAAAAAGCCCTTCCTCCTACCTTAGTTAACATTTTTGTCTTTTTAAGCTTTTCCGCCACCGTCACAATATCAACCGGACTTCTTTCTTCATAAAGCCTAAGCATTGCCTCATATACCTCTCCATGGTTTCTATCGTAAAAATGTTCTGGTCTCAAAAATTCAGACACCGACACCAAAGCATCATTGTCTATCAAAATCGATCCCAATACTGACACTTCCGCCTCTTTCGAATTAGGTGGCACTCTTGAAAAATTAGCCATTTTTTCTATTTAACTGACAAACATATCACTTCCATTCCCTCGGGTAAATTTTCCT
>JAHIEZ010000085.1 GCA_018901355.1 Patescibacteria group bacterium
AAAAAGGACCGTTGTATTCCTGAAAACCAAAAGTTTCTGAAACTTGCCGAATTTTTCGGTAAAACCAAGTTTGAAATGCCTGATCCTCCGGATAAAAGTCACGAGTGCCTTTAACCGGCTGGATTAATTTGTTCATGCCTAATTGTAACATTGTAATTTTTCATAAATTACGTTTGAGAAAAAGTTTTATGGTTTTTTCGGTTTTGACAATAGTGTCAAGCTTGGCGTATTCGTTGGCCATATGGGCTAGAGACATAGGGCCAGGGCCAAAAATAACGGTACGACCACCCCAGGCTTGCTGAAGTAATTGGACTTCATAAAAACCGGCGGAACTAAGATCAAGATACTGTTTTTTTAGACCCGAAGATAAGATAGATTGTTCAAATGGTTTTAGTTTTGAAGTGGGAGTAAAAAGATTACCCAAATGAAATTTGAAATAAAAATTGTCCAGTTTGATTTTTTCCTGTTTGGCAATTTTTTGAAAAGTGGCAAGAATATATTTTTTGTCTATTTTGGGGCTGGCTAGACGAATTTCGCAATTTAATCGAGCAAAATTGGGAACAACCATGCCCAAGCCACTAATGTTGGGCTGACTTTTTGAATCAAAACTTTTTAAGACTCCGCCATGAAGATAGGCCAAATTGATAGTATTTTTACCACTTTTTTTGTTATCCAAAAGGCTAATTTGTTTTTGAAACAAAGAAACTAATTTAACCGATTTTTCGATGGCATTGATACCCCGATCTTTTCGACTGGCGTGAACAGATTTGCCATAAACATCAAAAGAAAATTCGGTGATACCGCGACAACCATTTAAAATTTTATTGTTGGTTGGCTCGACGTTGACAATCCAGTCGGGGTGAATATTTTTAATTTTTTTGAGTTTTTGGGCGCCTTTGAACTCATATTCTTCATCAACAGTAAAAACATAAGCCAGACCGGGCCGGTGTTGATTGATGGCAATATCCAACATAATCGCCACTCCGGCCTTCATGTCAACGGAACCCAAACCGAATATTTTGCCGTTTTTGATTTGAGGTGTAAGGGCCTGTTGGGTTTGCTGATTTGGTAAAACAGTATCTAAGTGGCCAAAAAGGACGACCTTAACTGGGTGAGAATCGCGAACAATTAAGTTGTATCTATCTTTTTCGACAAATTGTTTGGTGATTTTAAGATCGGTTTTGGAGGAGATAAGACTGTAAACAAAATTGATTAAAGCTTTTTCGTTTTGACCATCATCAACAAAAGAAGGAATGGCAATTAGATCTTTTAGAATATCTAGGGGTTTTTTCATTTTATTTTAATAATTAATAATTTGATCTTTTAATAGTATTTTTACTTTCCCCTTAATTTCTGCATATTTGAACTTTTTCCCATCAAATCTGATATTCACTTTAATTATTTGTTTTGATGGCTGGAGAACGGAAATATTTATAGATTTTTTATTGATTAAGGCTAGGGTTAGACCAAGTGCGGTTGAACCGCTTCCACAGGCAGTTTCTAAAAATAGAGTATTTATTTTTTTGACATAAACAATTGGTAAAATTTTCCAATTGGATTTTTTTTGTTTTGTGTAGATAACTCCTGCGGCCGGATAAATATCCAGACCTTTCTTTTTAATAAGTGAAAGGGCTTTTTCTTTTTGTTCTTCCTCAGAAATTTTATCAAATGTTTTTGAACCAAAATCCAGATAAAAAACAATGCCCTTCATTTTTACCAAATAATTTTCTTTATCTTTTGTGATTTTTGATAAATTTGAATAAATTGGCATTTGCGCAAATATATCTCCGTTTTTTTCTATTCCTGCGGTTAATTTTTCTTTAACACCGGAAACTTTTATTTTTATTTCTCCGGGTTTGTTGCCGAGTAACAACAAGGTGGCACATCTTAAAGCATTGCCACAAAATTCTCCGCCGGCCATGTTTAATGTTGGATTTTCCAGACCGCCACCGACAAAACCAACCTGTTCAACATTTGGACAACTTTTCATTATCAGATTGTTTATTTTTCTCCTGGTTTCAAACGACTTGATATTTTTGGTACAAATGGCGGTATCGTTTCCACCAGGGCTTAAGACTATAAAATTAGTTGTTTTCATTTTGTTCCTTTATCTCTTATTTAAAGCATTGATAAAATATTGTCTAAAAAATTTTTTAGAAATTTTTTCAACAACAGTAACATTATTGTTTTTTTCACTTTTTAGTCTTAAATCGGCAACAGACATACCGCTGGTAAGATCACCCTTGGTTTCGATTTTAATATCGTAATCATTGGTTGTTGTAGTTTCTGAACGTAAAAAGGAAAAAACCGCCAAAACATCGTACATCATGACACCGGTTGGTCCTTCATTTTTCCTAGTATTTTTGGAGAAAGGAATTACCATTTTTAGAAGATCTTTTCTTATAACATCGTTTTTAATTTTCTTAAAATCATCGATTGACAACCTTACTTCATTGCAAACATCAAGGGGAATTAAGGTCTTTTTTACCGAAAAATCAAAAACTATTTTTGCCGCCTCAGGATCGACAAAAAAATTAAATTCTGCCACGCGATTTTTATTGCCGGCAACTTTAATGGCTCCTCCCATGGAAATTATTTCTTTAACCCGTTTCATGATTGAGGGATTTCTTTGAATAGCAGTGGCAATGTTTGTTAATGGCCCGAGAGTAATTATGGTAATTTCGTCAGGATTATTTTTTACTAATTCAATAATTTTTTCAGAGGCATTACCGGTCAATTTCGAATCATTTTGAGGATCAATTCCGTCCAGACCACTTATACCGTGAACAATGGCTAAAACAAGATCCTTTTTAAGTGGCTTTTCTGCCCCCGAATAGACAGGAATATCATTTCTCCCTAAAAGATTAAGGATATAACGAGCGTTTCGAGTTGTATTTTCGATGGTTGAATTACCACAAACTGTTGTTAAGGCCAAAATGTCTAAAATGGAGCTTTTAACAGCCAACATAATTGCCATTGCATCGTCGTGACCCGGATCAGTATCGATGATTACTTTTCTTTTTGTCATTTGATCTCCTTTTGAATATTTTTAATTAAAGCCGGGAAGTCGCTGATGGTTTTTATTGAATAATCGGCAATAGCACTTTCACTGCCAACAATAATCGTTTTTATCCCGAGATTTTTTGCAGGCAAAATATCTGTTTGTTCCTGGTCCCCGATAGAAAACACCTCGTTTGAAGGACAGTTAAAGGATTTTAATATTTGAACAAAGGCTTCCGGATTTGGTTTGCGGATATCCCCCTCGCCGGTAAACACTGCATCTTTAAAATACTCATCTATCCCCAAAAATTTTAGCGCATTTTGGGCCCAAACGAGAGGGGCAGAAGTTAGTATGGCAATGTTGCCGCTAAGCGGCTCTATCATTGGAATAAGATTTTCGTTGGGTTCAAGATATTTTTCTGGGTCGAGATTCCAAGTGGCGGAAAAATACTGATAGCGGTCAATGCCAAAAGTTTTTTCCACCCCCAAACTAACCTCGCCTTTAAACTCATCCATTATTTTTTTGTATGTTTGAATTGACTGTTTGCGGCTAATTTTTAATTCTTTGGCAAAAAACCGATAGACATTTTCTTTGATGTCCTGGTAAAATTGTGATTTTACAAAATAACCTCCACTGCTTTTGTTAAAACGGTACAGGGTTCCGTCAAGGTCGAAAATGTATTTAAATTTTTTCATATTTATTTGTAACATTTGTTTAATAAAAAATCCCCGCAGGGAGCGGGGATTTGAGGTTTAAGAAAAATATAGTTTAGGTCTGACCAATACCCCGCGGTTTGGCGACCCGGGTATAAAGATGATGAATTTCAGTTAAACAGTAGCGTCCTGCAGAAACAGCGGATTCTTTTTTATCTGGCATAGTGTGTATTATAACAGATAAATAAGTTCTATTTTTATAAAGGGTGGTATACCGGACTTGAACCGGCAACCTTCGCTTTCACAGAGCGACGCTCTAACCAGTTGAGCTAATACCACCATGTAGGCTGTAAGTATATGTCATTTTGGCCACGGGTTCAATGTTTTTGTCTAGAGGCGAGCAAGCGCAATGACGAAATGAGATCCTGAAATCCCTAAAGGGACCTACGGCAGTTCAGGATGACAGGAGAGAGTGTCATTCCGGACTTGATCCGGAATCTCAAGGGATCCTGAAATGAATTCAGGATGACAAGCAAGGATACTTAATTTTAGAATGGGTCGGTATAGATAATGGTTTTTTCTTGAAAGTTTTTGACCTGGTATTTTTTGGGGCCGATTTTCTTTAGCCAAGAAACGGGAACTTTGCCAAAACCACCGGGTAAATCGAGAACATAGGTGGGCAAAGCCGGACCGGGAAGATGACCGCGGAGACCGGTAAAAAGTTTTAGACCGCGAGAAATAGAGAGACGAAAATGAGAAGTGCCGGGGACAGAATCAAGATGGTGAAGATAGTAGGGTTTGACGCCATTTTGCCAAAGATCTAAAAATAATTTTTTTAGAACTTGAGAATTGTCGTTAACACCTTTTAGCAAAACCGTTTGGGAGAGAAAATGCCAACCGTGCTGACGAAAAGTTTTTAGCAATTTTATGGTTTGAGGACTAATTTCTCTGGGGTGATTGACATGAACAACCAAAGTCAGGTTTTTATCATCAGGCCAAAGAGAAAAAAAATCAGGAGACAGGGCCTGAGGATCAGCGATGGGTAAACGGGAGTGAAGGCGAAAAAAATGAAGATGTTTGATTGGTTTTAAGTTTTTGATAATTTGAATCCAGTTAGGATTGGTAAGAGTAAGAGGGTCACCTCCGGAAAAAATAATTTCTTTAATTTGGGGATGTTTTTGGATATAAGCGGAGATTTTTGACCAATTGGGAGGAGGAGATGGAGGCAGACAACGACGGAAACAAAAACGACAGTTTTGAGGGCAAGTGGGAGTAGTCAGAACTAAAACAGAGCCGGGGTAACGGTGGATAAGACAGGGTAAAACTTGATGTTTTTGATCGCCAATAGGGTCGAGAAGTTCGGTTTTGGCGATGTTTTCTTCGCGAGAGTCATAAAAGACCATTTTGGCCAGGGGATCTTGAGAATCAGTCGGGTCGATAAGACGGTGATAGTGAGAGGTAATAGATTGAGGCCAGGGATATTTCAAGTATTGATGCGAGAAAAGTAAGTAAAGGGGTAAAAATAATTTTGCCAAAGACGGTCTGAGGAAGCATATTGATTTTGACCAAAAAAATAATCAAGCAAGACCTCTCTCAATCGAGTCAGCTCTTTGAGCCGTTTTTTGTTTTTGGGATCGGCAATGGTGAGAAACAAAAGTTCAAGAAATCGTTGACCGGCTTGACGACTGTAAGAAAGATTATTTTTGTTTTGCCAGATAATGCTTCTTTCGACCTCACTGCCAATATTGGCCATTTGCTGGGAAAAACTTAACTGTTGCCATTTGCCGGAGGCTAAATTTTGGTGTTGTGGTTTCATCTATCGACCAAATTGTTGAGAATTTTTTGGAGTTGGGAAAGAGTGATTTTTGTTTTGACAATTTGCATATTTTTGAGAAAGGGAGTGTTTTGATTTAATCGATTATAACAAAATGGGACAATAAGGCTTTGACAATTGTTGTTTTTATAGATTACAATGTGGGGTTCTTTGATCTCGGCGTGAGGTTCTTTAAAGAATAATAAAGAAGCCCAAAAGAGTAACGATAATGCCGACAAGACCCAGACCTTTAAGGGGGAAATCGACTCCGGCTTGGGGTAAAACAATTCTGGTGGGCTTGGACTCGGGAGGAGCAGTAGGCTCAAGATAGCCACCGAGAGAAATAGAGGTGGGAACGGGAGTAAGGGTAGGCAGAGGAACGGAAGTATTGGTGGGAGCGGGGGTAGAGGTGGGCTGGCCCGGAACGGGAGTAGAGGTGGGAGATAAAGGCATGGGGGTGTTGGTGGGACGAGGAGTGGAGGTAGCGGTAGGGCGGGGAGTAGAAGTAGAGGCAGGAGAAGAAGTGGGAGGAATAGGACTGGGGTCACCGCCGGTACAGGTAGTAAAACAGCTGATAACAAATCGATGACTATCAACATAAGACTGAACCGTAGGATAAATTTCAGAATCAAGATTTAAAACTTCGGTAGCATAAGAGGTTATCGTAACACCCTGTCTGGATGAAATAGTCCAACTCTTGTCGTTTGAGAGAATACATTTGCTGGGATCAAGATTTTTGGCACAAGCATAAACAACAAAACCTGATTCAATATTTGAATTGTCCTGCCAGACAAAAACGAGACGATCATTTTCGTTGTTGATATTTACTTGAATATCTCCGGGGGGGTTACAACCAAGGCAATCTTGACTGATTTCCGCCCAATCACTGATACAACAAGTGCTTGGGTCGTGTTCCGTACAGGTATCGCAACTGCCGGAAAGAGATTGTTTGAAACGAACTTTGAGAGTATAACTGGTAATTTTATCCACACTATCAGGACTAGCGATTTGACGAGACCAATATTCTGAATCCTCGTGATTAACAGAAATAGGACCGTTGGAGATTATGTTTTTTATTTGGCCGGCCCAATACTCCTCTAAATCCCAGCAATTGCTTTGACCAAAATTAGATATTTTACTAATAACCGGGTTTTCGCCAGAAGGAAGGACGTTGACGAATTGCAAAACGGGAGCGGGGGGTTTTTCGCGGGTGGGAGGGATGGGGCTGACACCGGGGACGGTACAAGATGCGGGAACACAATCATTGCCCTTGCCGTTAACAATAGGATCAGGATCGTAGGGTGTCCAACCGGGACCAGCGGTACAAATTAATTTAGAAGGAGGATTGTCGGCGTCGCAAACATCGCTTTGAGCACAATAAAGTTTAATGATTTCGGATCTTTCTTCGGGATAAGTAGTAGGCAGGGCGCAGGCGACTGAAACAGATCGACTGCAACTGGAAGGCAAGACTTT
>JAHIEZ010000112.1 GCA_018901355.1 Patescibacteria group bacterium
TATGAGCGACTTCGGTAGCGCTCCGGGCGGGGGCTACTCCCGGTCGAGAACCTACACGGGGGAATGCTACGAGCACGACGACCAGGGTGAGAAGGCCCGCTGTCGACGACGAGGTCGTTGCGTGATTGCCGTACTCGCCAAGCAGCCGGCACGTGTGGCACTAAAGGGGAAGTGTTGAAAACGTACTGTACCGTCAGGGACGGCCATCGGTGCTTCCGTGTAGCGGTTACCGAGTTCGGCTCCCAGACCTGGGTGAGGGTGCCCGTAGGCGGGTGGTATAGGCACTGGAAGACACTTGAGGCGGCCCAGCGGTGGGTCGACTCCAAGATCGCTGAGGATGCGGTGAAGGGGGAGCGATGAAGTTAGCGGAGTGCGAGGTGGGCCAGAGAGCGCGGGTGAAGAGGATCCTGATCCCCAAGAAGGACTCGGTGAACGGCGACTGGGAGGCAGTCCGTGAGGTGCTTGGGGTCGCCGGGGTCATTGGGATCGTGGACCAGGCGGACCTGTTCCCGGTGGGGGTTGACTTCAGGGGGCGTCAGTTGTACAGGCATCGCCTGTACTTCAAGGCAGGAGAGCTGGAGCTGGTGGGCGATAAGGGGGGAAGGCGATGAGCGCCGGCGTGAAGGACCCAGGCGTGGCGAGCGGGGTCGTCAACGTGCCTATCCGCGTGCCGCCGCTCATCCTCGTCCACGATGCCGACTACCGTGGCCCCGTGACCTGTATCCGGCAGCCGGATGGGACGTACGTGCTCACCGTCCCACCTGAGGCGATGATAGCGGAGGTTCAGGCTGCCATCGACGCCATGAACATCCCCTGGACGGTGAGCCGGATAGAGCCGCTGTTCCTGGTCCCGGAAGGGCCGCGCCGGCGGCCTGGGCCCCCACCCCGGCGGGAGACCTCGCGAGAGCGGTCGCTGCGATGGAGGAGGGAGAGGCGATGACCGACTTTCACGGCCCGATGGAGCCGAACGAGGACTTCGAGATCCAGTGGTGGGACCAAGAGGAGGTGGATAGGGGCCTATGTGTCATTCGGCCTCGTGATTGCCCTCTAGGCCCCGAGAACCAGTGGGAGAAGAGTGGCCTGGAGTTGGATTGGTTCCTGGAGGTCATGACACCCGAGTGCCAGCTCTGCCGGCAGCAGGGGCGTACGATGCCCTACCCATGCGGGATGAGCTGGCGGTCGACTTTCCATGCCTCCTATCTCTGGGAACCGGGTGGCGGCTATCCGGATATCTTCAAGGGTCACACCTTCATGGGCTACACCTGCGACAAGTGCGGGGCTCGCTCGCCCACTGAACAGGAGAGGGCGATGGCCTGGATCAAGGAGCACGCCCCGGGGTGCCGGAGGATCGAGAGATGAAGACGCAGGAAGAACAGATTCGTGAGGTAGGTGCCCGAGCCCTTCGCCGGGTGTTCACCATCTTGGGGGGCTTGGTCGTTCTCTCGTTCGGGTTGATATGGCTCCTCTACCAGGTCTTTGGGGGTAGCCCGATGGTCCTGTTCGCGCCTGTGGTGGAGATCTTGGCGTGTTTCCCAATCTACTGGTGGTGTCAGCGGCAGATCCAGAAGGACCTGCTTGCTGTCCCACGGGTGCCCCAGGGTTACGAGAACCTGGTGGACAACCTCATGAACGACCATAGGCTGGAGGACGAGTACAGGGTCGTCGACGGCCGGTGCTACATCAACGGGCGGTACTGCGGCCGGGTGGAGGCCATCAAGAAGATCAACCTCTATCCGGTCGACGAAGACCCTCCGAAGGAGGAGTAGATGGACGAGAAGAAACTGATCCGGACGATCGTGGACAGGGACGATGGCAAGGTCGTGGGGTACGCCTGCGCCAACTGCCGGTCGTTCTACTCTGCCTTCACCAGCGAAGAGACGGCGTGTCAGGAGGCCGAGCGGTGCTGCAACCCGAACCCTCTCTGTCGCGTCTGCAGCAAAGTCCCGACGGCCCCCTGGCGCACCATGTGCAAGGCGTGCGAGCAGGCCGGCGCCGCCGATTGGGCGGCTCGGGAGCAGGTGCGGGAGCGGGCCAAGTTCGAGGCGGCCGAGAAGATCCCCCTTGCGGAGTACATCGGCGAGTTCCTCTACTTCGAGGGCAGTGGTATCGGGAACGAGGGCTACCTGCCCGTCGACTGCCTGGACGACGAGTTCGAGAAGAGCGCGCGGCCGGAGTACGCCCGGGCCTGCGAGGAGTTCGGCCTCTCGATAGATGCCCGTGGCATTGTGGAGTGGGCCCTGGAAGGGCACCACGAGGAGGCGGGCGCGGACATCGGGCCGGAGGACTACAAGGAGTTGCAGAAGCTGCTCGACGCGTGGTGCGAGAAGCAGAGCGTGGTCTCGTACCACGCTACCAACGTGGTGGTGGTGTTGCCCCCGCAGGAGGAGGAGGAGTAGATGGGATCGAAGAAGACCACACCGGAGAAGCCCCCGGCCTATGCCTTCTGCGAGTCGGTAGCTGCCGGCTCGCAGTCGAGGTGGCACATCCGACCCCTGACGAAGGTCGGGCCCAAGCTGGGTGGGGGTATCGACATGCCCTCGCTCTGCGGGCATGTCAAGCCGCCGCAGGGCTGGGACCTCACCGTCCCGGTCGAGGAGCACCACCTGAGCCACGCCTGCCCAGAGTGCGTGGTCAAGTACCAGGAGAGGAAGGAGGGCTGAGATGGGAACCAAGGTGACATGGGCAAAGTACGGCAGCTGGTCAGGTCCGCAGGTGAGGGGGACGTGCCCCTACGTCCCGCCGGCCAACCCCACGGGGTTCGACGTGATCGTGGCAGCTGTGGCCCGCCCCGAAGGCGGCGCCTGGGACACGGTGGTCATGTACGACCGCACCGCCGTGACCTACGGCCTGCTCCAGTGGACCTTCACCAGCGGCCGGCTGCACAAGCTGCTGGTTGCCACGGCGAAGGCCATGGTGACAACGGCGCACAGCGCCTCCTACTGGTACCCCTTCGGTGATGGGCTCAAGAAGCTCACCAACCTCAGGGTCAACGTCCTGGATGGGAACCTGTACCTGGGGGAGAAGAAGGTCACCGACTACTTCAAGCTCCGGGACATCTGCACCCCACCTGGGGGGGTGTGCCCCAAGAGCGGCCCGAACTGGGAGAAGGCCAAGGCCATCGCCCTGCTCTTCTCCAAGCTCGGGGAGGACAGCATCGCCCAGGAGGTTCAGCTCGAGTTCTTCCGGGAGGAGCTGAAGAGGGAGATCGCTCTCAAGAGGCCGAAGCTGGGTGGCGCCTCCATCGCTGAGTATCTGTGGCCCAGGGGATGGTCCGACAACCCCGACCACGTCGGTGATCAGGCCGCCATCGAGGCGGCCCGCGCCCTGATGATCGGGATGTGGCAGAACAGCCCCAGGAAGGCAGAAGAGCTGCTGGACAAGGCCGCCCGTGGGTCGTTCATGCCGCTCTCGACCCAGGCGCACCTCGAGCGTCTGGCCAAGAAGTATGCCTTCACCTCCTTCGCCCGGTGGGGGGTGGAGAAGGCGAAGGCCGGCAAGTACCAGAGCCGCTACCAGAAGGTGGCGACGGCTATCAACGACGCCATGGGGCAGAAGATCGTGCCGGAATACTGGAGATCCCGGTGATGGGTTGGGGTCTAGTCGCCGGGATCGCCCTGTTCGCGCTCATCATCGCGGGCAGCGTTGCCTTCTACCTCCACGAGCGCCAGCTAGTCCGGGCAGGCCATTGCGGGAAGCCGTGGCGCGTCACGGGCGCCGACTCCCAGGGCGGCATCCAGATCGTCTGTCCCCGTTGCGGAGAATACCAGTGGGTCTCGTGGTACCATCCAAGGCGGGGGGAGTGCCACGGGTGGATCAGCCCGCCAGAGAGCGGTTGAGGAGGAGAAGATGAAGAACTTCACCGTCACCCGTTGGCATCCATTCTCGACTGCCCCGGATCTGTCCAAGGACACCGACGAGTTCGATGTCGCCTTCACCGAGGCCGGCACCATGCGGAGTCTGGACGAGAGGGTCAACGACGAGCGCGTGACCATCTTCTTCAACCACACCGGACGCTGGGTCGAGTGGATCTGGGATCAGGGCACCGGAGGGTGGCGTTTCTACGAGATGTAGGAGGGGTGAATGCGCAAGGTGCATGAAGGGTTGGGCATCCTGCTCAAGTACATCAAGGAGGGGGCGACCGCGGGTTTCTGCGCCGAGCATGACCAGATCTACGCGCATTGCCCTGAGTCGGGTGAGGGTATGTCCGAGGAGGACAGGACCCGGCTGGATGCGCTCGGCTGGCACTGGAATGAGTTCGACGACTGCTGGATCAAGTGGGTGTGATGGATTTATCTGAGGACATTCTGGAGAAGGCGAGGGCGCACGTTGTCGGCGACATTCGTGCCCTTCAAGAACTGATCCGGGGTTACCCCCCGAAGACCACACCTGTTGACGCTCTCGTGCGTTTGGGGGAGGCCATCCGACAGAACGAGCTAGGCGTCGTGAGCCGGGCCATCGAGGAGGGGGCCCGGTCCGGCAGGGTCAGCACATGTCTGGGGTGCAGGGAGGGCTACTGCTGCAGCATCCATGTGGATGCCTCCTTGCTTGATGCCGTGCTCGTCGCTGATTTCCTGGACAAGGCCGGCAGGAACACGCCCGAGTTCCGGGATCAGCTGCACGCCCGGTACTTGGAGGAGGCCCGCTTCGGGCGCCTGGAGTGGTTCGACCACCGGACCCCCTGCCTGTTTCTGGAGAGCGGGTCATGTAGCGTCTACCCAGCGCGCCCGATGGCCTGCGTCATGTACTACGTGGTGGGGTCCCCAGTCGAGCTGTGTGCGTCCGGTGGCAAGGTGCACTACGCGGGCATGCCCACCATCCTCATGGGTTCGGTGTGCCGGGCCACCGGGTTCCAGCACTTGGCAGGATTTCGTAGTCGGACTACGGAAGAGATCCTGGTCAGCAGCCTGGCGGGGGCTGTCTGGTCTGTGCTGGAAGCGTGGCCGGCGAGGGCTGACCCCGCTACGTTTCGTAGGCGGATCCTCGCCACGTTTCCTGCCCATTTCCCTGATGAGGGGGAACAACGGGGTGAGATAGACTGCTTATTTCCGGGCATGAAGGTAGGAGGAACACGATGACTGACCGACTGAAGGCCTTGACGGTTGTCCTGCAGAAGGACCTGCGGGATGACGACGCGGAGCCGATCATCGAGGCCATCAAGCAGCTGCGGGGGGTGCGGAGAGTGACATCCCACGTCACGCATCTCGACGACCACGTGGCCTACACCAACGCCAAGTTGGACCTGATGGCGCAGATCTGGAAGCTCCTGCGCCTGGAGGAGGAGAAGGGTCTATGACGGCTGAGCGTCTGGGGAGGCTCTGCCTCAAGATGGGGATGGGCGTAGGGCAGAAGGAGGCCCTCCGCCGGCTGGAGACGTACCCGACAGGGTCGGGAGAAGGAGAGAAGTCGATGACGACGCACATCTTCCACTACAACGACCTGGACGGTTGGTGCTCGGCGGCCATCGTCGCGAGGTACACATGGGAGCGCATGGGAGAAGTCCCGGTCCGGTTCCATGAGATGGACTATCACAAGCCCTTCCCGTTCGAAGTCCTCCAGCAGGGCGACGAGGTCTACATCGTCGACTTCGGTCCCACGAACGTGGCGATGCACCGCCTCTGGGTGATGGACCAGGAGGGGTTTCTCGAGCAGGTGGTGTGGATCGACCACCACGAGACCTCCTACGACCGGGCCTCCAAGGAGCCGTGGGCGGCCATGGAGGGGACCCGGGTGCGGGCGGGGAACTACTCCGCCGCTTGGCTGACGTGGGACTACTTCTACGGGAATGCGGCCAAGCCCGTGCCGCCGGTGGTCGAGCTCGTCTCGCTCTGGGACACGTTCAAGGGGGCCGACCAGCCCGAGGTCATCCACACCAAGTACGGGCTGGAGTTCCGTACGGAGGGACGCCCCACTTCCCTGGTTTGGACTGCCCTTCTGACCTCCCCCTACAGCGCGGAGGCCCTGGACTACCTGTCCGGGATCCAGTCGGAAGGCCAGATGATCTACCAGGACACGACCTGGAGAGCCCGGGCCCAGATCCAGGAGAACGGGTTTCTGGTCGAGATCGACGGCCTCAAGGCCCTGGCGGTCAACATGCCCAAGGGTACCAACTCCCGGCTGTTCGAGGGGGTGGCGAAGGTGGATGAGACGGTGGTGATCTTGGCGCCTTTCTATCTCGTGGGCTCGGACAAGGTGGTCGTCTCGCTCTACCGCAATCCCAAGGCCAAGGGTGACTTCAACCTGGCCCGGGTCGCGGAGAAGTACGGCGGTGGGGGGCACGCAAACGCCGCCGGCCTCGCCGTGGTCCTGGAGGAGCTGGGGGCGGTGCTGCGGCCGGTCAAGGAGGGCCGGACCCTCACGTTCACGGACATCCCCATCCCGGAGAGGACTGCGAGTGAGGAGACGGATCTGGCGGACCCAGGGGAGGAGTAGATGAGCAGCAAGAGCCGGTCGATCCGACGTCAGAAGAAAAAGAAGGGAGGGGAGCTGCCCCCTTCCGGGCGCCAGCGGGAGAACCCGCTGACCGCGGACCGCTACTACCCGTCCATAGGCAAGCTGCCACCCGTGAACCCGATCGGCAGCAAGGGAGGAAAGTGATGACAGGAGATCGACCGATAGTCACCCAGCAGCAGGCACTGGCCTTCGTGGTGGCTCTCGTTGGATACCACTATCGGGAAGGCAAGCCTGAGGAGAATTCGCTGGCGGCCGTGACGCACCTCGAAGCGGTCCTGGGCCGAGCGGGGTTTCCGTTCCAGATCAACGTGGAGGACCTGGAGGCTTCCCTCAGCGCCGGGTTCATCCATGGGCAGCTCAACGCGGATCAGATCGTCTCGTCCATGCGCGCCTTCCACAACTTGGCGTCCTACCTCAGCCAGGTGTCCTTCCGTCTCGATGAGGCGGCGGTGGAGATCGAGGGGTGGTGGGCTGAGTACCAGAAGAAGTTCCCGGACCCGAGGAGAGAGGTGAAGGATGAAGAAGGGCCGAGGGAAGGTAGAGTGGCAGGTGGAGAAGGTGATGATCGAGGCCCGGCAACTGGTCCGGGATGCGATGGGGGTGGCGGGGATCAACCAGGCTGAGCTGGCCCGCCGCACCGGCCTCACCCAGGGTCGTATCTCCCAGCTCCTCAACTCGTCGCGCAACATCCGGATCGGGACGCTGGTTGGTCTCGTTCACGCCTGCGGCCTGCGCATCGATCTCAAGCTCCCGCGCCTCCGCAATTCTTGACTCCTCTTCTGGATGTGGTACTTCTCTCTTCTGGAAGCTGCAGTGGTGCAGCGCAGGAGGTGAAGTATGAAGCGAGGAACGAAGGTGACCGAGGAGCTGATCGAGAAGGGGCTGGCCAAGCGCGAGGGCCGGACCGACGTGGAGATCGCCGAGAAGGTCGGCCTCTCCCCCTGGAAGAAGAAGGAGGTCCGTGCCGTCCTCGAGACCATGGCCAAGAGGGGCCAGGTCGTCAAGCAGAACCGCAAGACGGACTTCGGGCGTCCGCCGGTCGAGTTCCGGAAGGCCTGATGTCCGAGGAGCGCAAGCACCTTCCGTACGTGCGCAAGGCGCTGGCCGCGGCTTCCACCGTGGACCAGCTCCTTGCAGCACGGGCGGATCTCGAGCAGTTCCAAGCTGTCTGGGAGTTCGTGGCCGACAAGCTCCGGACGGCCATCCCTGTGGATGGTACCGGAATGCCCGGCCCCGTCTCCCCCCAGCATGCCATCACGGTCCTGGAGGACATCCAGGGCGTCATCGACACCATCAACAAGGACCTGGAGAAGAGTCGTGAGCGTGGGCTTGTGGTGCACCACCCACCCGAGCCCTCGACAGGGGTTGCTGCGCCTGCTCCGCCGGATCCCATGCCCCCGGCGGGGCAGAGCGCGCCCCCTTCTTCTTTGCCCCAGGAGCAGGTCCCTCTCCCCTTCCCGGACCCGGTGGGTACGAAGGAGGAGTGATGAGCTACGACGAAGGCACCAACGCGCTCGATCCCAACAAGCCCTTCCCAGGGGCAGAGGCGGGGAAGACCCTCTTCTGGTTGGATGGCATCAACCGCTGGGTACTTATCGAGCCCCACGGAACCGCAGGCCAGCGCCTGGCCATCTCGTTCCTGGTGAACACCGATCGGCACGAAGCCGACAAGTTCATCCTCCCCGATGACACCCGGTTGGCCCTCACCAGCGCGTACCTCTCGCCAGCCCACCTCCAGCGGTCGGGTCACCCTCTTCTGGGGCGCTACGTGGTCGAGTACGTGTGGATGGTCTTCCAGGGGGTTGATGAGACGTGGGAGGAGACCTGCCGGCGTTTCCGCGAGGACAACTCCTTCCTTCCACCTAGCTCCTAGCCCCTCTCCCCCGCCCCGTGGTACAGTCCCAGCATGGGCGACGACTCCGGCATCCTCACGAGCCACCAGATCGCGGCCATGGTTGGTGTCGGGTCCTCCCAGGCCGGCTTCCAGCCCCTCCCCCTCAGCCCCACGCTCATGCGGGCCATCGGGAGCAACCCGTACACGCCCCAGGGGGGCATGGCGGCCCAGCAGCTGGGTGCGGCCGCGCTCAACGCCCTCGTCTCGCCCCAGACGCCCTTCCTGGGCTCTCTCACCCAGGGGGCGATGAACCGGGCCCAGTTCATGGGCAACCTCGGCATGGTCTCCCACCCCGGGGGCGGCGGGCCCATGGGCATGGGCTTCGGCATGGCCGAGCGCCA
>JAHIEZ010000086.1 GCA_018901355.1 Patescibacteria group bacterium
AAAAACTGGCCGATGTCAAACTTTCTTCGGTTATCAAGCGTTTCCATCATGAGCCTCGTTTTGCCGCTGGTACTAGACGCGACGAAGTGGCCCAGTGTCAAAATCCCCAAGGCCTAAACATCCCCGTCGACAAATTTATCGAAATTTGTTTCACCGCCATGCAAAGTATTTCCACTCAAATTGGTTTATAATAAAGCTAATGTTGGATATAAATTTACTCAGAAATCAGCCGGAGCTGGTCAAGACAGCTCTCAAAAACCGTCAAAAAGAACCAAAACTGGTCGATCAGGTGCTTGATATTGACGGTCAATACCGCCTTATTTTAGCTAAAGCCGAAGACCTCAAGGCTCAACAAAACTCCCTTTCCCGCCAAATTAAGGGCAAGCCCGGTCCCGCACAAATCAAGCTTGGTACCGCTCTCAAAAATCAAATAAAAGACGTCCGGCCCCAATTGGATCAACTAAAACAAAATCTAACCGATCTTTTAGAACAAATCCCCAATCTGCCCTCAGATGATACTCCCGTCGGTCAAGACGACAAAAACAATCAGGTTATCAAAACCGTTGGCAAAATTCCCCAGTTTGATTTTCAGCCTCTGGATCACCTCGCCTTGGGTGAAAAACTGGATATTTTAGATGTTCAAAAAGCCGCCCAAATTTCCGGTTCCCGTTTTGGTTATTTTAAAAATCAAGCCGCCGTTTTAGAGATGGCTGTCATGTTTTATGCTCTTTCCAAACTGGTTAAAAAAGGCTGGACCGCTATGATCCCTCCTGCCATGATCAAAAAAAATTCAGAATGGAAATTAGGCTATAACAGCAATAAAAATCTGGACAATGCCTATTATTCCATTCCCGAAGACGATCTTATTTTTATCAGTAGCTCCGAACATTCTGTCGTTCCCTATCACATGGATGAAATCATCGACCCTTCCCGTTTACCCCTAAAATATGTCAATTTTTCTCCCTGTTTTAGACGCGAATCCGGCACCTACGGCAAAGACACCCGCGGTCTTTTCCGGGTTCATTTTTTCAACAAAGTTGAGATGAATGTTTTCGCTCTGCCCGATCTTAAAGTTTCTGATGCTCTTTGTCAGGAAATGCTTCAAAACGAAGAAGAATTGATGCAGGAATTTGGTCTGCCTTATCAGGTGGTCGCCGCCTGTACCGGTGATTTACCCCAGCCCAACCGGCGCATGTTTGATATCAATTCTTGGTTTCCCGGACAAAACACTTATCGGGAAACTCAATCTTGTAGCAACTGTACCGATTACCAAGCCCGTCGTCTCAACACCAAAACAAAAATTGACGGCCAAAATCAATTTGTTCATATCCTCAATGCTACTTTGGTCACAGATAGGGCAGTTTTGGCCATTATTGAAAATTTTCAACAAAAAGATGGTTCCATTAAAATTCCCCAAGTCCTGCAAACACTTACCGGTTTTGATATCATCAGACCAAGCAAGTAAGTCTTTAGAGGAGCCACTCACCCCGCTACGGCGGGGTGTTTTTTTGGGTATAATAAGCTATGTTTTCTTTTGTAAAAAACTTGTTCAACGACAACACCAGAAGAATTCGTTCTTATCAGCCTTTAATTGATCAAATCAACGCTCTCGAGTCAAAATACAAGAAATATTCTGACAAAAAACTAAAATCTCAAACAGTTCTCTTCAAAAAAAATCTAAAAAACGGTAAAAAAGAAGATGATATTTTGCCTCAGGCTTTTGCGGTAGTTCGCGAAACTATTCGTCGAACTATCGACGAACGGGCTTATGATGTTCAGTTAATGGCCGCCATTACCCTTCACCAGGGAGCCATCGCCGAGCAAAGAACCGGTGAAGGCAAAAGCCATGCCGTTATTTTTTCCGCTTATCTAAACGCTCTTTCCGGCAAAGGGGTTCACATCATTACCCCCAATGATTATCTTTCTCAGGTCGGTGCCGGTTGGTACCCTCAGGCCCTTCATTTTTTAGGTCTTTCTACTTCTTGTATTATTCACGAGCAATCTTTTCTTCTTGACCCCACCTTTGTCAAACCAGAAGAAATTATTGACGATCGCCTGGCCCATCTTCGTCCCATTTCCCGAAAAGAAGCCTATGATGTCGATGTTACTTATGGCACCAACAACGAGTTTGGTTTTGATTATCTTCGGGATCATATGGCCGGCAGTCTTGATGCTCAAGTTCAGCGTCTTCATCATTACGCCGTTGTCGACGAGGTAGACTTTGCCCTTATAGACGAGGCCAGGACTCCTCTTATTATTTCTTCTCCCAACTCTCAACCTGTCGATAAATACTATCGTTTTGCCAAAGTGGCTCAGGAACTTCAACTCACCGACTATATTATCGACGAAAAATCCCGCTCCGCCACTCTGTCTGAATACGGCATTCGTAAGGTTGAACGTGTTTTGGGGGTCAAAAATCTTTACGAACAGTCTTTTGAAACTATTCACTATATTGAAAACGCCATTAAAGCTCAAACTCTTTTTCACAAAGACAAAGACTATGTCGTCAAAGACGGCCAAGTTATTATCGTCGATGAGTTTACCGGTCGTCTCATGGATGGCCGTCGTTGGTCGGATGGTCTTCATCAGGCCGTAGAGGCCAAGGAGGCAGTCACTGTCCAACAGGAGTCGCAGACCTGGGCCACCATTACCTTTCAGAACTATTTTAGGCTTTATCAAAAACTTTCCGGTATGACCGGTACTGCCGCCACCGAAGCCGAAGAATTTCAAAAAATTTACCAGTTGGATGTTGTTACCATTCCTACCAACAGACCCCTAGCCAGAATCGACGACAATGATTTAATTTTTAAGACTAAAGCCTCCAAGTATGCCGCTTTAGCTACCAGAGTAGGGGAGTTGCATCAAAAAGGTCAGCCGGTTCTAATCGGTACTACCTCCATTCAAAACAACCAAATCGTTTCTTCTCTTTTGCACAAAAAAAACATTCCTCATCAGCTCTTAAACGCCAAAAACCACTTGTCCGAAGCTCAAATCATTGCCGAAGCCGGCAAACTTGGCGCCGTTACCGTCGCCACCAACATGGCCGGTCGCGGAGTCGATATTATTTTAGGTGGCCCCAAAGATGCTCTACCGCCAAAAAAATGGCAGCAGGATCACGACAAGATTGTTTCTTTAGGGGGCTTAGTTGTTTTGGGTACCGAACGTCACGAATCCCGCCGTATTGACAATCAACTTCGTGGTCGTTCCGGTCGTCAGGGTGACCCCGGTTTTTCTCAATTTTATGTGGCCTTAGATGATGACTTAATGCGGGTTTTTGGCGGCGATCGTATCAGCACTCTCATGACCCGTTTCAACATGCCCGACAATATCCCCCTGACTCACCCCATGGTTTCCCGGGTTTTAGAGCAAATTCAAATTAAAGTCGAGGGCTACAACTTCGATATCAGAAAAAACCTAGTTGAATATGACGATGTCATCAACAAACAAAGAAGTATCATTTATGATCTTCGGGACAAGACTCTCAAAAACGACAAATTCCATCCCCAAAGAAATCAAAAAGCCGTTTTTTCTTATTTAAAAAAACAAATTCAAGCCATTGTTAAGTTAAATACCGACCCGCAAAATCAACAGCTTGATCTCAGCCGTGCCCTGCTTGAGTTTTCCGAAATTCTTCCCTTAAACGAAACCAATCGCCAAAAATTAGAAAAACAATTAAAAAAATCAGATAACCAGGTTTCTTTTTTACTTAAACTACTTCAAGACCAGTGGACTCAAAGATCGGCTTATTTTGGTCAGGAAATCACCGGCAATATTTGCACCTTTGCTCTGGTTGGCACTCTTGATCCTCTTTGGGTTGACCACCTTACCTCTCTTAACAACCTTCGCGAAAGTGTCGGTCTTCAATCTTATGCCCAAAAAGACCCTTTAATTGAGTATCGAAAACAAGGCTATCAAATGTTTCAGGATCTTATGGCTAAATTTGAATACAATCTGGCTCGAAAGCTTTTCCGTCTTCAACCTCTCGAATCTCCCCAACCTGTCGGTCCTGCCGAGGCCAGCGAAGACAGAGGCAAACTCCTCACCCCTCAGGCTGTTCCCTCTGACCCCTCCCCTCTAAAACCCATTGTTTCTTCCCAAGCCCATGGCCGAAATGACCCCTGTCCTTGTGGTTCCGGCAAAAAATACAAGAAATGTTGTTATCCCAAGTTTGGTTAATCAAAAATGACTAATTTTTACCAACAAGCCAATCAAATTAAAAAAGAAATAGATTCGGCCAAAAATATTTTACTTCATCTTCACCCCGGCCCCGACGGTGATTCTGTCGGTTCTGTCTTGGCTACCTATCATGCCCTAAAACAATTGGGCAAAAAAGTTTCTATTATTTCCGGCGACTCACCCCCTCCGGATTTTTTGTCTCATCTTCCCGGTTTTAAACATATTAAATTTCAAAATTATTTTCAAACCGAACTGGAATATTTTGATCTTTTTATTATTCTTGATT
This sequence comes from Patescibacteria group bacterium, assembly GCA_018901355.1. Classification (GTDB taxonomy): domain Bacteria; phylum Patescibacteriota; class Microgenomatia; order UBA12405; family UBA12405; genus JAHIEZ01. The sequence goes on from JAHIEZ010000086.1 coordinate 4,463, forward strand.
CTGCCGATCTCAAATTTATTTCTGACCAAGGTCCGGTTATTTTTCCACCCCACCTAAAAACCATCAATATCGACCACCACTCCACCAATCCGGCTTACGCCAATTTAAATCTTGTTGATTCTAATTCTCCCGCCACCTCTCAAATTCTTTATTCGCTTTTTATCAAATGGGGCATTACTATCGACCAAAAAATAGCCGCCTGTCTTTTAACCGGACTCTACACCGATACTGCCTTCAAATACGACTATACCAACTGGCAAACCTTTGACATCGCCGCCAAACTGAGCAAAATTTATCCTCGTTTTCCTTCTCTTTTTTCCAAAGTTGACAACACCAACACTCCCCAAACCATTAAATTAGCCGGCTTACTTCTCTCTTCCGTCCATACTTATTTAAATAATCATCTGGCCATTGCTTCCGTCTCTGCCCAAAAATTAAAGCAAAACAAGCTTTCAAAATCAGACAGTAAAGGACTGGACGCCACCAATCTCCTTAAATCCGTTTCTGCTTGGCATATCGCCGTTACTCTTTTTGAAATTCAGCCAAAATTGGTCAAAGCCAGTTTCCGTACCAATTTACCCCACAAATACAATCTGGCCAAAATTGCTACTACTGTTGGTGATGGTGGCGGTCATTCCGCCGCCGCCGGTTCTACTCTCAAAATGTCTTTGTCTCAAGCCCAAACAAAAATCGTCAAAACCGTTTCCCGTCTCTATCCTCAAATAGAAAAAAGCTAATTTTGCTACTATTAATTATTAAATTAAAAATTCACTTTAAAATGAAAAAATCCGCCAAACTTTCCCAAGAACTGCAAAAATTAAATCAAACCTTGGATGGTCTTAGTCTAAACAAAAGCCGTTTTTTTATCTACAATGCCAATCCTCTAAAATTTGCTTTATACAATTTTATCGCCGGTATTTTCCATTCCCTTGGCTCTCTTTTCGGCACTGCTGTTATCGCCGTTTTGGTCATTTATTTTGTTTCCCAAATTGATCTGGTCAATCCGGTTGTCAATTGGTTCAATCAAGTCATGACCCGGCTTGACTGGAACGCCATTATCCCTTCCGTCAACCTTGATGAAAATCTTTTACAACAAGTTCAACCTTAAATTTCTTTTAATTTTTTTCTTTTTAATTTGCCTTTCTTTGGCCTCTTATTTTTATCTTTCTCCCAAACCTGTCATCCCCCCCACTGTCATCCTGAACTTGTTTCAGGATCCTGCCTCACCCACCCCTTCTCCTTTTCCTCCAAAATATTTGATCAAAACCGAGTTTGTCGAGCAGGCTCCGGAAAAAAACTGGGATCAGCCCTGGCAAGATGCCTGTGAAGAAGCCGCCCTCTTAACCGTTGATTTTTATTACCAAAACAAAAAGGCCACCCCTTCTTCTGTTCGTCAAGCCATTTTGGACATGATTGACTATGAAACCAAACAGGGTTTTAGCCATGACATCAATCTTACTCAAATGGCCCAAGTAGCCTCGGCTTATTTAGGTTATCAGACCAAAATTATCAACGACCCCACCCTTTTACAAATCAAACAGTTTTTATTGGAAAATACCCCCGTTATCATTCCCGCCAACGGTAAAACTCTCTTTGCCGAAAATCCCAATTTCAACCAAGGTGGCCCCTATTATCATAACTTGACTATTTTAGGTTATGACGACAAGTCTTCCCAGTTTATTGTTCACGACGTTGGTACCCGTCGCGGTGCTTATTTTCGCTACTCTTATTCTCTTCTGCTGGAAAGTATTCATGACCTACCCTCTTCTTTTGACAAAAAAGAAATTAACACTGGCCCCAAAAGAGTTTTAATTTTGTTAAAATAGACCATGTCTCAAAAAATAATAGTTGGGTTACTTGTTTTTTCCTCTTTTTTTCTTTCGGCCTGTTCTCTTTCTTCTTCCCAAAAAGAAGAAGTCGACCTTGAAAATCAAACCTCTTTTGATATCATTACCCCAGTCAACGACCAAAATATGACAGAAAACAATCCCGTTTCCGACACCATTGTTGCTCTCAACACCAAATACGGTCAAATCGTCATCAAGCTTTATCAGGATCTCACTCCCAAAACCGTCGCTAATTTCCTGGACAAAGTAAACGCTGGCTTTTACGATGGCCTTGTTTTCCATCGGGTCGAGCCCGGTTTTGTTGTCCAAGGCGGAGATCCCCTAGGCAATGGCACCGGTGGTGGTACTATTACTTCCGAAATTAACACCACCCCTTTCGTCCGTGGCAGTCTTGGCTTGGCCAGGGGTAATATCAAAGAACAAAGCAACAATTCTCAATTTTTCTTTTGTCTTACCAACCAAGCTTGTCAGCATCTTACCGGTGAATATGTCAATTTTGGCGAAGTTCTTTCCGGCATGGACATCGTTGATCAAATCAAGCCGGGAGACCAAATCCTTTCCGCCGTCACTCAGACCAAATAAGCAAATGCTAAAATAATTTGTGGCCTCAGAGGATTCTTCTTATCATTTTGGTTTTAAGTCTGTTTTTCGTTTACTTCTTTTTGCCCTGCTTGTTTATTTTCTTATCTCCTATTTTTCCCAAAATTCCGCCAAAAAACATTCTCAAAATGACCCCACCGTTTTAGGCGAAGAATTGGACGTCAGTCCTATTTTTGATCAGGCCTACCGGTCTTTACCCCCCCAAAGTCGGCAAAAACTGGAAAACATTTCCACTCTGCCTGTTATAATCTATCTTCAGGAAAAATATGATTATTTACTTAAAGAGCTGAATGGTTTTCCCCAAAAACAAATTAATCAACTAAAAAAAGACCTTATTCAAAGTATTTACAATGATTTGATGAAAAATATCGATGAACCCCAACAACCTTAATCAACTCAGCCAAAAACTGGATCAACTTAAAAAGAAAATGAATTTACTCCAAAAACAACAGGAGTTGGCCGGTCTACTTCAACAGCAACAACAATCTAATTTTTGGGATAATCCTCGTTTGGCTCAACAAGCTTCTTCTCAAATTTCTCAGTTGGAAAAAGACTTGGCTCAAATTAAATCTCTCGATCAACAATTGCTTGATTGTCAAGAATTTGACCAGCTTTTGCTCAATCAACCGGACGAAACTCTGCAACAGGAGCTGGATGCTTCTATCCAAAAAATCGAAAAAGATTTATCGTTTTTGGAAGATCAAACCTATCTTTCCGGACCCTACGACGACAGTTTTGCCATTCTCTCGGTTCATTCCGGTCAAGGGGGGACTGAGGCCATGGATTGGGCTTCTATGCTTCAGCGCATGTACACCCGTTTTTTTGAAAAAAAACAATGGCAGTTTTCTCTTTTAGATCTTCAGCTCGGCGAAGAAGCCGGCATCAAATCCGCCTCTTTTGAAATTAAAGAGCCTCGTGCTTATGGTTTTCTTAGACGTGAATCCGGAGTTCATCGTCTGGTTCGTCTCTCTCCTTTTAATGCCGACAATCTTCGCCAAACCTCCTTTGCCAAAGTCGAGGTTAGCCCTATTTTAAAAGATCCCAGTCAAGTCGAAATTAAGCCAGAAGATATCGATTTTGCCGCCTTTAGAGCTGGTGGTCATGGGGGTCAAAATGTCAACAAGGTTTCTACTGCCGTCCGTCTAACTCATCGCCCCAGCGGTCTTACTGTTTCTTGCCAATCTCAGCGCTCTCAACAACAAAATCGTGATCTGGCCACCGAAATGTTAATTTCCAAGCTTTGGGCCCTAAAACAGGAAAAAGCCGAACAGGAAAAAAGCAACATTAAGGGCAAAAATATTAATGCCTCCTGGGGTCAACAAATCAGATCCTATGTTCTTCACCCCTACAAAATGGTCAAAGACCTGCGGACACGCCACGAAACCAGTCAGGCCGACGCCGTTTTAGACGGTGACCTGGAACCCTTTATTCAAGCCGAAATAAGACTCTAAATGACTATCAAAAAAAGACATTCTATTTTTTTGATAATTTTTGTGGTTTTGTTTTTATTTTTTCTTTCTTTTTATCGTTTTTATCGCCAACCTATTGATAATTTTCTATCTGCTCTAAAAAACAATTCTTACCAAGATGCCTCTCAGGTCAATTTTCTCCTTCTTGGTCTTGACCCCAGAGATGATCTTTTGGAAAAAACCAACACCACCGACACCATCATCTTCGCTTCCCTCAAATTTTCCCCGCCCACTCTTTCTTTGGTCTCTTTACCCCGAGACCTTTGGTCCTATCCTCTGGCAAAAAAAATTAATCAAATTTATCCTCTTTCTTTGGAAAAAGACAATTCTTTTATTTTTATCAAAGATAATTTTAGTCAACTTTTAAACCAAAACATCGATCACGTTTTTATCATTTCTACCCAAAACCTAATTGATCTGGTTGAACTTATTGGCGGACTGGATGTTTATTTAGACCAAGCCTTTACCGATTCCCAATTTCCCAACCCCGATTATATAAAAGATCCTTCTGCCGATCTTCCCATTTACATTACCATTTCTTTCAATCAAGGCCTCAATCATCTTGACTCCCAAAATGTTACCTATTTTGTTCGTTCCCGCCACTCTGCTTCTAGTGCCGCCGCAGGAGGCACTGATATCGGTCGCAGCCAACGTCAGCAAATTTTATTGGAAGCTCTCTTGACCAAAATCAAATCCGGTCAAATCAAACCTCAGCAAATTGTTTCTCTTTACCGATATTTTAATCAAAATATCAAAACCGATTTTTCCGATCAACAGCTTTTCAGTTTGGCTCTTCGTCTCAAAAAGAAAGCCCTGTCACTTGATCTCAAAAAAATTGCTATTCCCACCGGAGAAAACCCCAAAACCGGCATTCTTTACTATCCCGGCTATCTCTATCAGGGTCAATGGGTCTTTTTGCCTCAAGATAAGGAATATCGTTCGCTTCAACAATTTATCTCCGACCACTTATGACCCCTCTCTTTACTGGATTTAGAAAAACTTTAAAAAACCAAAAAGAACTAGATTATTTTGACACTCATATCAATCGATATCATTATCTTCTGTCTCAAATCAAGCAACTCAAACTAAAACCTCAGGCCAAAATTCTTGATATAGGCTGTTACCCTCCCCATCTTTTTACTCTCCTAAAAACTCAAGGTTTCGATCTTTTCGGTCTATCTTCACCTCACGAGTCCCTTCATCTGCCTCAAACTAAAATTTCCAATATTGAGACAGATCCTCTTCCTTATTCTCAAAACACTTTTGATTTAATTATTTTTACCGAAGTTTTAGAACATCTATCGGTTCACCCCAATCAAATTCTTTGCCAATTTAAAACTATTCTCAAAAAAGACGGCTATCTCTTACTTACCACTCCCAACGTCTTAAGGTCACAAAACCTTTTTTCCCTTATTTTTGGTAAAAATATCTACTTTCCCTTGTTTCAGTTAAACCAAAATCCCAACCACAGACATCAAAGAGAGTATTCGCAGAAAGAGCTAATCGGGCTCTTTAAAACCCTAAATTTCAAAATTATCAAAAGTGATTTTTTTATTTCTTATTCTCCCTTCCGTGCCAAAAACAAAAAAGATGGCTTACCTCTAAAAATAATAAAAATTATAAATTATATTTTTATGCTTGTTTTCCCCGGCCGTCGCGACAACCTCTTTTTTTTACTTAAGGCCTAATCACTTTCTTTTCTTCTTTTTGTTATACTTTTACAAATATATTCATCATCAAAAAAAATGGACATTCCCAATCTCAATCAAAATCCTCCCCTTTCTTCGCCTCCCAAAAGTAATCTCATCTATCTTTTGGCCATCACTCTCACTCTGGCTCTGGCTTCCGGTTTTTGGCTTTCCCGCTTTTTCCCTTTACAAAAAAAGGATGTTAGTTCACCTACCTTCACTTCCGGTCAAGCTCAGTCAACCGACAAGATCAGTAGTGCCGACCAACTAAAAGTCGGTCAAATTTATGGTAATACCACCGCCACTTTTGCTGATTCTGCCACCGGCACCATCGAGGTTGGAGGAGTCAACGGAGAGGGGACTCACACCTTGGTTCGTCCCGGCGGAGAAGATCAAAAAGCCGCGCTTACCTCTTCCGTGGTTGATTTGGACCTATTTGTTGGTCGTCAGGTTGAGATTAAAGGGGAAACCAACAGTTCCCGTAAAGCCGGCTGGTTTCTTGACGTGGGCAGTATAAAAATAATAGAGTAGTCCCATGCGCATAAATTTCAAAAATGTCGACAAAAACTTCGGACTGATTGATGCTTTAAAAGATATTAGCTTCGACATCAATTCCGGTGATTTTGTTTTTCTTTTTGGCCCCTCCGGTTCCGGTAAATCCACCATTATTAAATTAATTCTCTCTCAGCTTCAACCTTCAGCCGGTCAAATCAAAATTGGCAGTTACGATTTGGCTACGACTAATAAAAAAGATATTGATGCTCTTAGAAAAAAAATCGGTATTATTTTTCAGGATTACCAGCTAATCAACGACAAATCTCTTGAAGAAAATATCGCCCTAAACATGGATATTGCCGGCTTTCCTTCTCAGCAAATTCCCGGCAAAATTGACGAAGTTATCAAAAAGGTCAATCTTTCCAGCCGGCGCTTTCTCTATCCTTCTCAACTATCCGGGGGAGAGCTTCAACGGGCCGCTCTGGCCAGAGCTCTCAGTACCGATCCCAAAATAATTTTAGCCGATGAACCCACCGGCAACCTTGATCAAAAAAATTCTTGGAATTTGGTCAATCTTCTAAAAGACATCAACCAAAAACAACATTGTACCGTCCTTATGGCCACTCATGATGTTGAAATTGTCAGATCCATGGGCAAAAAAATTATCTATCTCCAAGACGGCCGTATTGTTAAAAATTTGAAATTAAAATAATGTCCACCCTCAAAGCCACCTGGCACCACATTCGTCGCTCACCTTTCCAAAGCCTGACCGCCATTTTTGTCATGGTCAGCAGTTTTTTCATTCTCTCCACTTTTGCTGTCCTCAGTCGGGGTCTTTCTTCCGTTTTGGCCTATTTTGAGACTAAACCCGAAGTCACCATTTTTCTAAAAGACGGTCTCGATAAAAGTACGGTCGAATCTTTGCAAAAAGAACTGGCCAACTACCCCAATGTTAGGGAAATAAAATTTATCTCTAAACAAAAAGCTTTGGAGATTTATCAGGAGCAAAACAAAGACAACCCGCTTCTGACCGAAATGGTCACCGCCAGTATTCTTCCCGCCTCTTTTGAAGTTTCCGTCTCCGATCCTGCCGTCTTATCTCAAATAGCTCAAAATTTTTCCGCCAAAACCGACTCCATTGACGAAATTATCTATCAACAGGACATTGTTCAAAACATGCTCAATTGGACCAATATTATTAGAAAAGTTGGCTTAGCCATTGCCATTGTTTCG
>JAHIEZ010000123.1 GCA_018901355.1 Patescibacteria group bacterium
ACCTGCAAAGCGCTGCGCCTTCCCACCCAGAGGGCATCCTGTTTTGCCGGATCGGTGGCCACTTCGAAACCGACCGCGCTTGAATACCTATTCAGTATTTTTCTCAAGGCCTCCACCTGGCTCTGAATCAAGGCGGCGGCTTGCCTTTTATCCATGATCCCTATTTTACCGATCCTTCTCGCCGGGTCACGGGGATCCGGTTTGACCTCCACGTCATCAAACTCGATGAGGTACATCAACTTGGCATCCTCCCGGATACCGAGATTCGGATAGGTGTTGCGGATGAGGGCCAGGTTGGTGGTAATGGCCATGTCAAAGCACGACGGTGCCAAGTTGAAAACGGCTGGAATGGCTCGGCAGGCATCCTGAAGGTCGGTAAAGTAGACAATGCAGGTCGCCTTCTGCGTGGCAAGAGGCAGTGCCCGTAATTTGGCCTCGGTGATGATCCCCAGCGTGCCTTCGGAATGGGCGAAAAGACGGGTCCAGTCCACAGGGACGTTTTGTTCAAGTTGCTTCAAGATATCCAAGACATTGTAGCCCGAAGAATTTTTGGGCACCAGGGGATAATGATTTACAATCGCCGCTGCATTGTTGCGGATGAGTTCCAAGATCCTGTTCCAGGGCTCCCGGTCGGATTTGATCTCCGAGGTCCAGAAACTGGTGCCGTCGGACAGAACAACGTGTAAATCCAGAACCTGGTGTTGGGTTGTGCCCAATTTGCAGGAGTTTGCACCGGAGGCGTTGTTGGCGATCATCCCACCAATGGTCGCCATATCCGTCGAGGCCGGGTAAGCGGCTAGGAATACGGATTCTTTTTTCAGGAAATTGTTTAATCGGGTGCAGATGACACCGGGTTGGGTTATAATGATTTTCCCGCCATCCGGATGATCCTCCAGGATCTCCATCCTATCTAGGGAGCGCATATCCAGGACAATCCCGGCGCCGACGGACTGGCCGGGCAGTCCGCTTCCCGCCCCTCTGGCGTTGATCGGTATACGGTGTTCATAGGCATAGCGAACGGCCTTTTCCACGTCGGCGTGCTCCTTCACCCCGACCACCGCCAGGGGCGTGAGGCTGACCGGTCCGACATCGAAGGCATACCCCATGCAACCTACCTGGCTGATCTCGATCCGGGATTCGGGAATGCCCGCCTCCATCAGGCCTTTGCGGATGACTTCTTTGTCAAGGGGAAGGGGGGAAGGAAGGCTTTCTGCAATTTCCAGTGATTTCATCTGCATATCTCTCTCCATTCTGCTTTAGGAATGACCGATTCATCTTCATTATTTGTATTCGTCTAATTTTTGGGCGGCGAGCAGGACAAGATGGGTGTTTCTGCCGCCGTACCCCGGTTTCTGGCCTTCCGGCAGGACGACGTTCACCGTTGCCTCGCCGCCAAAGATAATCGCGATCTTCCGGTCGGGCTTATCGGGGTTAGTAATCAGGGCGATGCTCACATCCGCCACATTGGTGCCTGTCGGACCGGTCCTGATCTCGAGGCCCAGTGCCTTGAAGAACATGGCGGAGTCGTAATTGGCCAGGTATTTCCGGTAGTCGAGGCCGTTCTCCCTGGCTGTTGCCAATGTGTCCTGGTCCGCAATCGCACCGGCCAGGTCGGAATGGCCGTCCACACCGTCGGTCGAGAAGCTGGCAAAGGTGACGCAGTCGTGATCGACCAGGTAAGAAGAAACGACCCGCCAGATATTTTCGGCCTCCCGGTTGACCTCCGCCTTGATCTTGTCCGACACGGAGCCGGTTTTCCAGCCGATGAGGTGCGCCGTATATCCCATTTGTCCGGCCTTTTCCCCGGTGGCTTCCATGGCCAGGTCGTTGTTGGCGATGATGACGTATTGGCTTTTATCGGCGGCCAGGATCGGGGAGTCCTTCGGCAGGGTTTCATTCTCCTCCTTGCCCAGGTTCTCTTCGATATACTGTTTCACCGCTGCAGGGGCCTGGTCCCAGATATTGTGGTCTGTCAGGACCTTTTTCGCCGACGCGAACGTGGAATCATCGCCGACGGTCGGCCCCGAGGAGATGACCGATGGGTCGTCCACCACGCCGGTCTTCGTCACCGGGACATCGGACAGGACCAGCGAGATGAAGCCGCCGGCGTTTTTCGCCATTTTCCGCATCCCCCCCCCTTTAATCGGGTCGAGATGCTTGCGCACCGCGTTGACTTCGTCGATGGTCGCCGGAACCGTGAGCAGCAGGTTGATGAT
>JAHIEZ010000098.1 GCA_018901355.1 Patescibacteria group bacterium
AGCATCAAGCCCGACCATGGCTTCTCCTCCTCATTGCTGAATTGAATGACAATGGATACAGTTTATTCTAAAATGACGGTTCGGTCCTTCTTTTTCTGGTTACCCTTGATTTTTGGATGGCCATACTCAAAAAACAGAACGATCGCGATTAAGATCAGCATGGCGATGCTCACGGTCCGGGTGAAGAACGGGGCGATCGATCCCTTGCCGGCCAGCGGCGCTCTCCTGAACTCGACATCCAGCAGGTCGGCTCCCAAAATCAGCCCCAATACCATTGGCGAGACAGGCATTCCCAGCCCTTTCATGACAATCCCCAGCACACCGAAGATAAACGCCGTATAGATATCCATCATGTTGATATTGGTTGCGTAGGCGCCCAGCGCATACAGAACGGCCACAATGGCCGACATCGCCGTCCGGGGGGTGCTGACGAAGAGTCGGACCAGCCCCTTGCCGGCATAGGTGCCGATGATGACGAACAGGATGCCGGAGATGAAGAGGGCAACCACGATCTGATAAAGCCATTCCGGATTCGTCAGCATGAAAGTGGGTCCCGGCCTGATGCCGTGAAGCATGAGGATCCCCAACATGATGGCCGTGGGGGCGTCGCCGGGGACACCCAGAGACAGGACCGGTGCATAGGCCCCCGGCACATTGGCCATGTTGCAGGTCTCCGACCCGATCAGCCCCTCGATGCTGCCGTGACCGAATTTCTCCGGCTCCTTGCCCGTGGTCCGCGCGTGGTCGTAACCCACTCAGCAGGAGACGCTCGCGCCGATCCCCGGGGCCACGCCGATAATATAACCCAGGATGGAGGTCCGGACGGAGAGCCAACGGTATTTCCACCACAGGCGCGCGGCGCCGACGAGAGAGGTCTTCTTTACGGAAAGCTGCTCACCGTGAGGTCTGTAAGTCCATCGAAGACTTCCGTGAAACCGAAGAGGCCGATCATGGCCGGAATCAGAGGGATCCCGGCCGAGAAGTAGACACTGTCGAATGAAAACCGGGGAGAACCATCGATGGGGTCGATCCCGATACAGGCGAGGAGCAGTCCGACGGTCGCGGCGATCAGCCCCTTGAGGGTGTCTCCCTCGGACAGGTTCGCCGCGATGAACACCCCGAAGACTCCAAACCAGAACATCTCCCAGGGGCCGAACATCATAGAGAGCTTGACGAACAACGGCATGGTGAGGAGCAGCATGACGAGCCCCAGATTGTTACCCATGAAGCTCGTGAAGACGTTGATGCCGAGGGCGATCTCGGCTTCGCCCTTTTTCGTCAGTTGGTAGCCTTCGATCGCCGTCGGCGCGGATGCGGGCGTGCCCGGGATATTCAGGACGGTCGCGGAGACGCCCGCCTTTCTTATATGATCTCACGACGAGAATCGCCCCGAAAAGGATCAGGAGTATCCCCATCAGCCCGGGGAAGATCCCCGGGCTTTCAATGAACTCTCCCTGCATGGACATCGTGAAGGAGGCCCAGCAGACGATACATCCAAACACAAAAACGACAAACCCGACCCGCCGGCAAGCTTGTTCTTTAACGCCGGAGCAAAATCCGTAATGGGGGGAATCGTGATATCGTCAAGGACGTAGGGCTTGTCGCTATAGACGATCAACGGACGAAGCATCTTGGATTTGATGAGCGTCAACGCCTCGGAAAGATCGCTCGCGGAGAAATCGACCTCCTTCTTCGCCGCAGCCAGGGCCGCCGGGGCGCCGCCCGTGTAGGGAACGGCCTTGAATTTACCGCCCGGGCGTTGGCGACGATCAGCTGCGGGACATGCCACATGCCGCCGATGCCGCTGTTGGATCCGGTCATGTCTCCCTTTTTCAGGCGTTCGACCAGTTCCTTTCCGCTCTTGATGGGGGAGTCGTAGGGATCACAGATGGTCGCCATGTTGCCGAAGGCGATGCCGACCATCCCGAATTCCTTGTAGGTCAGCTTGGAAAGCCCTGTCGCCGGGAATGTAGAAATCGCGCTGCTGATGCCGAAGAGGTTGCAACCGCCCCTGGGCTGCTTGTTGACATGGTCCATGGCGACGGCCGAGTTCGCCCCCGCCATGTTGACCACCGGCATGGCGACGCCGAGGATTTTGCCCATCCCTTCGGAGAGAAGCCGCCCCATCATGTCCATCC
>JAHIEZ010000087.1 GCA_018901355.1 Patescibacteria group bacterium
GGCAAAATTTCAATCCAAATCTGACCGGGAACAAAATTTACCACCTGGCCGGTTTTGGTTTTAAAGACGGTTCTGGCGGTGCGACTAATTTTTGACCAAGTAATGTCGGTTTTTTGACCATTTTGGAGAAGAACCCCCGATCCGGTACCAATCACCTGGTAAAGGTTGTGCAGGTGTTCGTCTACGCTGCGGGTTTCTTTAGCAAACTGGATAACGATGTTTTTGGCGGAAAGAGTTTCTTGGTTGTTGAAATCAATTTGTTTTTCGCCGTTGTTGAAGCGAAGATAAGAATTGGTGGTCGGATCATATTGCCAAGAAACAGCATATTGTTTGTAGCCGGACCAAAAATCAAACGAAATGTTTTTGGTGTCGGAAACTGAGGCCGGCTTATCTTCAGCGTCAAAAGACCAAGACTTAAAATTAAGATCCCAAGATTTTTTATCAACTTCGGTGATGTTGGTCAGACCCCTGTCGGTAGCGGTTTGCCAGAGCTGATCACTTGAACAATACATCGAATGTTCGGTAGCTCTGTCTTGGCCGGTTCTGTTTTCTTCCCGACGACAAACACGGTAAGAAAGGGAAAATTGATTAAGGTCGCTCCAGCTACCTTTGTTCATCCAGCCATATTGACCGAGTTGTTCGAGAGCTTGGGCCTTGGTGGCGGTGGTACAAGCCAAAGAATGACCATTGTCATCTTTGGGGGCGGAACAGTTGGCTCCACCAACATGAGCATAAAGAGGATAATCGGAATACTCTGAGGCTAGGTCAAGGAAATAGGCGCGGGCGGAACGGACCGGACCGAGGTCATATTTTTGAGAAGCACCTCTTAAAATGCCACAATAAAAGATAGCCATAAAGCGAGTGATACCGCCTTCGGCTACCGCCTCGTAGACAACATCGGCATTGGATAAACCGGACTGGGGCCGAGAGTCCTCATGGTTTTCAATCATAACTAAAAGTGGACGACGCTGACTCCAAAGAGCTTCTTCTTCGGCCGTGTGGAGAGTACCATTTAGAGGACAGACTTCTGTTTTTGGTCCCTGAAAAACAACAAAACCGGTTTCCTGTTCGGAGGGATCAGCAGAGACATCAGATTCTTGAGGAGAATTGGCCTTGGAAGAAAGGGGTAAAAAACGATCGAAGGAAAAATAGGAAATTCCAGTAACAAAAAGAAAAAGACCTAAAAAACTGACGATTTTATTTTTGAAAATCATATTTTTAAAATTTAATGGTTTTTTTAATGGCGTCTTTTTCTTCTTTGGACAAGGTGACGCCGACACCCTGACCGCCTTTTACCTGTTTGGCGTAAACTCTGGTGTTGTCACGGTTGTGTAATGAAGTAATAATAACACCCGAATTGGACTTATCCAACAAGACAAGTATAAAGCTTTGATTACCACCGACATCGTTGAAGGGATTGAAACGAGTCAGACCTATTTGGGGAAAATTATCAGTAATTTTACTTAAACTTTTGTCTGATATTTTTTGATTTTTTTTATAAAAGAGAAAAATTAAATAAAAGAGAGCCAAAGAATTGGCCAAGGTAATAAAAATATGAAATTGAGCCATAGATTAATTGTAGCAAGACCTATGCTATACTGCCGTAAATGGATAAAGCTAAAAGCTATTTAAAAAAAGATTTGACTAAGAGTGTTTGCTTGAGTTTACTGGCGGGAGTGATAATATTGTCTGTGTACTTACTTGAATCTAATCCCAATTTATTAAATTTATTTTTGAGGAGGTGAAGAAAGATGGCAGATATTAATTTTTACTGTGTTAAGTGCAGAGCTTCAAAAACGGTCAGTGACGATAAGGTGGAAAAAACTACCCTGAAGAATGGTAGACCCGCCGCTAAAAGCACTTGTCCTGATTGCGGTACCGGAATGTTTAAGATACTTTCCGCAAAGGAAGCCTAATTTTTTTGGTAAAATAGGATAACCCGAGAAACCGAAGGGTCTTACCCCGCCGTTGCGGGGAGGAAAGTCTGGACCACAAAAAACAGGGAACCCCGCAGTGGCGGGGCCGATGTAAGTTGGAGGCAATGCTACAGAGACGAGTAGTCCCGCCGTTGCGGGATGAGGTGAAACGAGCATCCTTCCCGTGGAAATCTCAAGATGAAGCGTACCTAGTTTTTGGTAGCTTCAGGTAGAGAGAGTAGATTGATGGCCCATAAACAGAATCCAGCTTATCGGTTTCCCGGGTTTATTGTTGTTTGAAACGGGGTGGAACGACGACCTTAAAGATTGACTCAAGAGTGAGATAAAGAGGAAGAGCAAAAATGGCCCCGGGGACGCCGGCTAAACTGGCACCGGTTAAAAGAAGGAGAATGGTGACCAGAGGATGTAAACCAACCGATTTGTTCATTATTTTGGGAACGATAAAATTGTTTTCCAGTTGTTGAATGATAATACCCCAAAGAATAGTCAGACCGGCCGTCAAAGGAGAAATGGTCAGGGCGACAGTGGCAGCTAAAACAGTAGAAACGGTGGGACCAATATTGGGAACTATCTCCAGCAAGCCGGCAACAATAGCCAAAGGAACGGCATAACGAAGACCTAAGACTAAATAACCCAAATAAGAAACAAGACCGATGATGGTCATAAGAACCATTTCAGCATTGAACCAGGAACCCAGTCTTTTTTCTAAGTTGGAAACAATAAGAAGGAATTTTTGTTTGCCTTGAGGACCAAAAAAAACAAAGCTTAATTTGTTTAAGTTTTTCCTTTCCATTAAAAGATAAAAAGTAATGACGAAAAAGACAAAGGCCATAAAAACATTGGAAAAAATAGACAGAGCAGTTTTGGCAATATTGGTGGGTAAATTTTCTAATATTTTTAACTGAGAAGACCAGTCAATGGCGGAAACTCCCAGAAAATGGGTGTTTTGGAGAAGACGGGGAAGATTGTTAACCAAGGCGCTGGTTTGTTCAATTAGGATAGGAACGATGGCGGCCAGAGCAAAAGAAAGGGTAAAAAGAATAAGAAGATAAAGCATAAGAATGGCTAAGGGACGGGGAATTTTGTATTTTTCCAACCAACTGACAGAAGGGTTTAAAATTTCCATAGAAACAAAACAAAAAAAGAAAAGAATGATAACCGATCGGACCGACCAAAGAAGGTAAAGTGAGATGAGAAAGAGGACGGTAAAAACAATGGTTTTGGCAGAAATTTCAATTCGTTGTGTTTTCATAATTTATTGTACCACTTGGCAACAAAACTAATAACGGAAGAAGGATAAGCAGAAGAGTTGATATAAAAAAATTTAAGAGCAGGTCTTTTTTTAAACCAAGTTAATTGGCGTTTGGCATAGGCGTGTTCATGCTGTCGCCACTTGGCAACCGCAGAGATTAGAGTTTGAGGAGAAGGAGAGGCAAAATAGGGCTCAAACTCCTGATAAGCCAAAGTTTTTAGACCGGGATCAGACCAATCATAAGAGACTAAAAGTTTTTCTATTTCTTTTAACAGACCCTGTTTTAGTCGCGATTTAACTCTTTGATCGATACGAGAATTGAGAATTTTTTGGGGAGCAGTCAGATTTAGATGAAGAAAATCATAGGGAAAAGGAGGTATTTTGTTTTTTTTACCAGGTAACTTTACTTCCAGTTTTCTGATAAGACGCTGTGGGTTGTTTTTTTCAGACTGATTTAAATTGAGATATTGACGACGGTTGAAAAGAAGATGAAGTAATTTAAGGAAGGAACTTGGTAAAAGATTGAAAAAAGACCTAAACCAAGGTCGAGGAGGAGAAAGAAATTGGGGTTCTTTTTTGACAAGAGAGTCAATATAATAGCCGGTGCCACCGACAATGATGGGCAGTTTCTTTTTTTGATGAATGGTTTTTATTTTTTCTAAGGCCAAGCGTCGAAATTGAAAGGCGGAAAAAGTTTGATTTGGATTTAAAATATCGACAAGATGGATGAGAGTACCAGAGGGATGGTCTTTGCCGGTGCCAATATCCAAACCGCGATAAATTTGGCGGGAGTCGGCCGAGATTAGTTCCCCATTAAACCTTTGGGCTAATTTAACCGCCAAAGAAGTTTTGCCGGTAGAGGTGGGACCGGAAATAATTAAAACCTTTTTTTTAGACATTAAATCTGAATTCTACTATATCGTCGGGTTTCATAAGGTAATCTTTGCC
>JAHIEZ010000088.1 GCA_018901355.1 Patescibacteria group bacterium
ACATCAGCATCCTCAATTTTTATACCCTTCTTTTGCGCCTCACCCAAAATTAAAGCCTCTGTTACCATTTGGTCTAGAGTCTGCTTTCCTATCTGTTTTTCCATACTTTTTACGTATTTAAACCGGGAAATCAATCGGCCATTTACCGTGGCCACATTACAAAATTGGTAATAGCATCCCAACACCAATACCAACACCAAAGCTGGAGCTACTTTTTTCCAATTAATTTTTTTAATTACTATTTTTTTCTTTGTTTTTGCCATTTGTTTTAAAATTTTATTTTTAACTATGGACAGTATACCACCTTCAATTTTTTTGCTTTCCGTCCAGCAGTCCACCCTCATCTTTATCCAATTTTCCGCGAACCTGCAAACTCCACAATTTTCTATAGATGCCATCTTTTTTCTTCATCAATTTTGCGTGATTGCCAACTTCAACTATTCTTCCTTTTTCCAGCACCACAATTTTATCTGCCTGTCTGATGGTCGAAAACCGATGGGCAATAATTATTAAAGTTCTGTTTTTGGCGGTTTTCCACAAAGCTTCCTGCACCATTTTTTCCGACTCCGAGTCAAGATTGCTGGTAGCTTCGTCAAAAATTAAAAGCTTGGGATTTATCAGCATCGCTCTGGCAATAGCCAAGCGTTGTTTTTGCCCCCCTGACAATTTTATACCTCTTTCTCCTACCTGAGTTTCATATTTTTCGGGTAAATCCTCAATAAATTCCGCCAAGTTTGCCATTTTAGCCGCCTGTCGGATTTCATCCATTTTAATTTCCCCCCGCCCGTAGCTGATGTTAAAGGCGATGCTGTTGTTAAACAAAATCGGTTCCTGTGGTACCACTCCCATAAACGAGCGCAAATACGACTTGTCCATTTTTCGAATGTCTATGCCATCAAAATAGATTTTGCCTTTTTTAAGGTCATAGAAACGCAATAATAGTTTGACCACCGTTGTTTTTCCCGCCCCCGATCTGCCCACGAAAGCTACCGACTCTCCCGGTTTGATGGTTAAGTTTATTTCATCCAACACATTTCTTTTGTTGCCGGGATATTTAAACGAGGCTCCTTCAAATCTTATTTCTCCTCTTACTTTTTCTATTTTTTGGCTCACTTTTGGATCTTCTACCATTATTTTATTCTCCAAAATACCAAAATATTTTTCCAAATCGATAAAACTTTTGGCAATATTTCTTACCTGAAAGAACAAACCAAAAAAGCGATAATAAAATCCACTCACAAATCCGGTCACCATCACAAAATCTCCCACCCCAATCTCTCCTGTTGTCAACATCGATACTACTTTTTTCAAAATCAACCAAATCCCCACGCTGGAAACTGTTCCGATAGAGATATCCATCAACCTAAAACTGTTGCTAAAACTCCAAATTTTTTTGGTCCAATTGCCAAAACTGGTTTTTAATCTGTTTTCTTCCGCTTTTTCCTGAGCGAAAAATTTGACCGTTTCGTAGTTTAGTAAATTGTCGGTAATTATGCCCGAAATTGTATCTTCGGCTTCATTAAAATCTTTTCTGGTGTTCAGATTTTGTCGGATCAAAAAATACATTAAACTCACATTGGCCACAAACAAACCTGCCATCAGCCACAATACCTCCGGACTGATACCGGCAAAAACTATCAATACCACCGCCAGACTGATTAGAGTTTTCAAAACTTCCTGATGGAAGTTCATAAACAAATTAAAAAAAGCTCCGTCTCCCCGTTTAAAAGCCGAGATCAAAGATCCGGTATTTTTATTGACATGATAAGCAAAATCCAAATCTTGAACATATTTAAACACTTCCACTCTGGCGTCTCTGGCCGCCGGTATCTGTACCTTGTCTCCCAAAAAAAACGACAAAGCGTCCGTTAGACTGGAGGCTAGTCTCACTCCGGCATAAATCAGTACTATTTTGGCCAAGATTTCATAATGTTTTTGTTCTACTGCCTCTATCAGCAATTTCAAAACATAAGGGCTCAAATTTTCTACCACCGCCGCTATCACCACCGTCAGCAAAAAAATGGCAAAACGCCATTTGTAGGCAAATATAAACCGATAAAATCTTTTAATAATTTTTGTCATAAAGCATTTGAGATTATAAACATTATTTTTACCCGAAACAACAGGCAAATTATGCGAAAAGATGTTTTTATCCCCTCCCATTTTGCTCATGTAGTAAAATAGCCTATGGCCGATATCATCACTATCAAAATTGCCGGGCCGGCGGGCTTGGGTATCAAATCAGGTGGTTTGCTTCTTTCCGAAATCTTACTGGCTCACGGTTTTCACCTTCACGACTATTCCGAATATCCTTCTTTGATCAGGGGTGGACACAATACTTATCAGGTCAGTTTCTCTTCTTCAAATTTTTTTGCTCCTCTTTATCAAGTTGATCTTTTTTTCTCTCTTG
>JAHIEZ010000125.1 GCA_018901355.1 Patescibacteria group bacterium
AAAATGAATATTGGTACTAACAAGGATAAAGGCGTTTGGATAAAAAGCAAGTTTTTTGTTGACGGCATTGAAGAATGTTTGATTAATTTGGTTTCACCAGCAATAATTGGTAATTTATTCGGATGAGCGTTAATTGCTGACTTCAAATCTCTCAGCCAATTTTCCAAACTGTAATATTCATCTGGTGAAACCAAATTAATCAAACATTCTTCAATGCCGTCAACAAAAAACTTGCTTTTTATCCAAACGCCTTTATCCTTGTTAGTACCAATATTCATTTTTTTGAATACCTGTCTCGAATCTGCGGAAATCAAAAAACCATTGAACTTTTTTGCCAGTTCAAGCGCCATGGCTGATTTGCCGCTGGCCGTGGGGCCAAGCACGATAATCACTTTCCGCTTGTTCATATGACTTAAAAATAAAGACAAGTAGTGAGTAGTGAGTAGTGAGTAGTGAGTAAAATACGACAACTAAGCAAATAACATCCACTCCCGAGCCTGTTTAATCTTGACTTGAACAATATCACCCGGTTTTGCTTGGCAATCTTTTATTCTGACACGTTTCATTTCCAGAGAATTGCCATCGCAAAAATCTTTTTCCTTGGTATCGATTAACACGCTAACCATTTTGCCAAGATATTTTTGATTTATTTCCAGAGTAGCCTTTTCCATGATTATTTGCAGTTCATGCCAGCGTTTCTTTTTTTCTTCATGAAAAACATCATCGTCAAATTTTGCGGCGGCCGTACCCCGACGCGGCGAGAACATTGCATTATAAGAAATATCAAATCGGATTTTTTTATAAAACTTCAGAGTGTTTTCAAATTGCTCGCGCGTCTCACCGGCAAAACCTACGATAATGTCCGTGCCAATGGCAATTTCCGGTTTTACTTTGCGAACTTTGGAAATTAATTTTTCAAAATCTTCGACTGTATACTTGCGATTCATTTTTTCAAGAACCTGATTGTCGCCGGATTGCAAAGCCAGATGCAGATAATTCACTATTTTTGGCAAAGTCAAAGCCTGGATCACGTCATCATGCAAATCTTTTGGATGACTGGAAATAAAACTGATTCGCTGAAGGCCTTGTATTTGATTTATTTCCCAGAGCAGTCTGGCAAAGTTTTGCTGAAATGGATTTTGTTTTGAGAAATATTTTTTGTCATCCGGCTCATACGAATTTACATTTTGCCCGAGTAAATCAATTTGCTTACAACCGTTTTTAACCAGCTGTTGAATCTCTTTCAAAATATCTTCAACATTTCGACTGATTTCCCTGCCTCGAACATAAGGCACCACGCAATAACTGCAATAATTATTGCAGCCGGTCATAATCGGAACATGCGCTTGAAAATTCACTGCATATCGAGGTAAATGCTCGAAATACTTTTCTTTGCTTTCACCTTCGCGCGCGCGCAAAAAATTTTCCAGCTCTGCCAATTTTTTTATATTGAAAACCAAATCAAATCTTTTTCTAAATTTAATCCTGTCGCCGGGCAGGAGACAGCCGGTCAGAATCGTAGTGTATTTTTTTTCGCCTTTAAGTTGTGAAAACTTTTTTACCACTCCCCAGATCCGATCAATGGCCGTCTGCCTGACAGAACAAGCATTGACCACCAGAAAATCAGCCGCCTGCATATCTTTTGCCGGTAAATAATTTAAACGCTCAAAAACGCCGGCGATTCTCTCGGAATCAGACTTATTCATTTGGCAACCAAAGGTTATAATATGATATTTTTCCATAATAAATTCATAGCCAATATAGCAAAGGCTGTACCACTTGTAACATATTTTAGCTAAAATTTCAACTTTGACTCTACCGCCAATGAATAGCGGGGTTGACATAACACTTCAATTCAGGCAAAATACATGCTACACTATCATAGCATTTGAATCAAATAAATCTCAATCTTATGCTAATCCACTTTTATAAATTTATTGACAAGCTAAAAGCCACGCCGGCCAGAAAAAATAAGCTGATTATTATCTCCTCGGCAATCGGCCTTGCCATCAATATTTTAATCTGGGCGCTGATATATTTCAAATTTTATCCGGCAGTGTACAGCCTGCCCGAGGAGCAATCATTTATTCCTCTGCACTACAATATATATCTGGGGATTGATCTTTTTGGTCACTGGCAAAGAATTTTCATTTTACCCGGAATCGGCTTATTTATTTTTGCGTTAAATACAATTTTGGCATTATCTTTGTTTAACAAAAAAGAAATTATCAGTTACTTTTTGTCAGTCGGGGCGGCTCTGATCCAGGTATTCCTTTTTATCGCCACACTCCTGACTATTTTAATCAATATCTAATAATTAATTGCCTGTCAGCTATTACGTATGGAAACAGCTTTTGTTTTTAAAATCGGCATTCTTTGTGTATTGTCTTTTTTGATTGCTTTTTTCTTTACACCTCTACTTTCCCACTTTTTATTTAAATACAAACTGTGCAAACAAATCAGAGA
>JAHIEZ010000089.1 GCA_018901355.1 Patescibacteria group bacterium
AAAAAGGGAGATAAGGTAGAATTAGAGGAAACTTATTTGGGCGTAGAAAAAAATGATAAAAAGACTTGAGCAGAACCCAATTTTAATACCTGACAAACAAAACAAATGGGAAACAAAAGGCTGTTTTAATCCGAGCGTGGTGAAAGTGGGAAATGGATATAAGATGGCTTATAGGGCAGTATCGGATGAGGGTAAGTCAATAGTGGCGGTGGCGGAAAGTGATGATGGTTTGGATTGGAAAAACAAAAAAGAACTGGTAACACCAAGCGAAGAATGGGATAAATATGGTTGTGAAGATCCAAGAGTGACTTTTTTGGAGGGAAAATATTATATTTTTTATACGGCAATTTCGAATTGGCCGCCGACCGGGGTGGGGATAAAAGTAGGGGTAGCAATTAGTAAAGATTTGGTGACGATTGAAGAAAAACATTTAGTGACTCCGTTTAACGCCAAGGCGACCGGATTATTTCCCGATAAGGTAAACGGAAAATATACTTTGGTAGTAACAGCAGATACAGAAACTTTACCCCCTAAGATTGGCATGGCCAGAGCAGAAAAACTAGAAGACTTTTGGAATGAAGATTTTTGGAATAGATGGCATGGGAACATCAGAAAACATAGACTGAGATTGGGGCGATTGAACACTGACCATGTAGAAATTGGGGCATTACCGATAAAAACCGAAACGGGGTGGTTATTTTTTTATTCTCATATTTCTAACTATTTTATTGAAAATAAAAGAATTTTTGGGATTGAAGCGGTGGTGACAGACCTAAACCAAGCGACTAAAATTTTGAAGAGAACCGATGGACCGTTGCTAAAACCGGAAACAGAATACGAAAGATCGGGGGAAGTAAAAAATGTAATTTTCCCCAGTAGCGCAATTGATATGGGTGATAAATGGCGAATTTATTATGGAGCAGCAGACACTTTTGGAGCGGTGGGAGAAATTGGTAAAAAAGAACTTCGTGAGATTATGGATAAAAACAAGATTAAGCGGGTAGTAAAACTGAAGAAGTATAAAAAGAATCCAATTTTAACGGCAATTGATAAACATGCTTGGGAAGCGAAGGCAGTGTTTAACCCAAGCGTAGTAAGAGAAGGTGATAAGTTTTTGGTGATTTATCGGGCACTATCGAAAGAAATGGTGTCAACCATGGGCTGTGCTATTAGTAAAGATGGATATAATTTTTTTTGGCGATTGCCGGATCCGATTTATGTGCCAAGGATGAATTATGAACAAAAAAGAGTGGAGGGAAATTATTCCGGCTGTGAGGATCCCAGAATTACAAAAATAGGTGATAAATTTTATATGTTTTACACCGCCTATAACGGAGCAGAGCCACCAAGGGTGGCAATGAGCTGGATTGCTGAAAAGGATTTGATAGCTCAAAATTGGTTATGGAGTGAACCGGTGTTGATTTCACCACCAAGCGAAGATAACAAAGATGCTTGTTTATTTCCGGAAAAGATTTTGGGCAGATATTTATTGTTGCATCGGGTAGGAGGAAAAGATATCGCGCTAGATTGGCTGGATGATTTGGATCATTTTGATGGAGTTAACTGGCTGGAAAAAGAGGAAGCAATAGAGCGAGTTGCCGGTGGTTGGGAAGGGGCAAAAATCGGCATTGCCGGACCACCAATTAAGACAGATGACGGTTGGCTTTTGTTATATCACGGAGTATCAGAAATTGACGGACAGTACCGAGTAGGAGCGATGATGCTGGATTTGCTGGAACCAGCAAAGATTTTGGCCAGGGCGAAATATCCGATATTGGAACCGACGGAAGAATTTGAAAAAGTGGGACTGGTTAACAATGTGGTTTTTCCCTGCGGAGCGGTGGTAGTCAAAGATCGCTTGTTTGTCTATTATGGAGGGGCCGACCAGGCAATCGGAGTGGCCAGTATTAAGTTACAAAAATTGTTGGACTACTTAAAAGCACAGGCCTAGAGGGGAATAGTCGATGATTTTTTTTGTTTACATTTTGCGGACGAGTGAAAATACTTTATATACAGGGCAGACAAATAACTTAAAAAGACGGCTTGAGGAACATCGAAAAAAATCAGCAAGATCGGCAAGATATATGAGAAAGTTTGACAGTTTTGATTTGGTATATAGTGAAAAGTTTAAAAGCAGAGGGGAGGCGATGGTCAGAGAGGTGGAAATAAAAAAATGGCCAAAAAGTAAAAAAGAGGCTTTTCTTGAAAAAGAAAGACAATTTTAACTATTTGTTAATTCATTGAAAATTTGTCGAACAGAAACTATGCCTTGCTGTCTGGACCTGGGGGCGTTGGTGCCGGCAAAGACTATACCGTTTTCAACGTCGCCACGGCGAGCCGTGACAAGGGCTTCCATGATGCAGTAGCCTTCACCGCCGTCTCTGAGAGTGCAGCGTTTTAAACAACTGACACGACATTTATGACCAACATCTTCTCCCCTGGCGACTCTTCGGGAAAATTCTGTTTCGACTACCCGTCCCATAATACCTACCGGACTTTTGGTGAGAACGGTGGTGGTGGCATGCAAATATTTTTGTTTGAATTCAGGAGGAAATTCACACTCGTGGGTACAAACAAAACGAGTGGCCATTTGAGCTCCACTAGCGCCTAAGGCTATCCACTTTTCAATGTCTGTTTTGTCCCAAATTCCTCCGGCAACAATTATGGAAATGTCGTATTTTTTTTCTTCTAAATAACTGAGAATTTGAGGAACGACGACATTTAGTTTTAGTTTTGGGTCTTCAACTTCTTGTCTGGTGCTGGCACCCAAGTGACCGCCGGCGGTGGCAGGCTCTTCGACAATGATGGCGTCGGGTAACCTGCCGTGTTTTCTCATCCATTGCCGACAAAAAAAATCAGCTACTCTAAGAGATGAGACCATGGGAACAAGAGCAACTTCGGGATGATCGGCAGTTAGGGCTGGCAAGTCAACAGGTAGGCCGGCACCGGAGATAATGATGTTGACTCCGTTTTCTACTGCTACCCGAACAAGATGGTCGTAGTCGGTAACGGCAGCTAAGATGTTAACGGCATGGATGCCGTGAGGATCCATTTTCCAGGCTTGAAGGATTTCGTCTTTTAGTGCTTGTCGGTCGGCTTCTTTGGGATTTAAGTGTTGATACTCCGGGCGACCAAGACCCCTGCCAACTCCACCGATAACACCAAGTCCACCACACTGGGAAGTTGCAACAACTATGTCTTTGCCAGTACCCCTGATTGACATACCACCTACGATGATTGGATATTTAATCTCATATTGACCAATTTTTAAGGATGGTAGATTTTCTTTACCCATAAGAATATATTACAAAAATCGATTTAGTTTTTGAAGGTAGATGAAGAGGTGGCGGGAGTGGGTAGAACCAGGGGGGTATTCTCTAATTTTTCTAAAACATCCCATTGGATGTTTTTGGCGGAAAGATAACCGGCGTAGCTGAGAAGAGAAAATAGGAGAATGATAAGAAGGTAGCCGATGAGGTCTAGTTTTTGATTTTCCATGAAATTATTTTAGCCTATTTATGGTGTAGACGGTGGGATAAGACAGAAAAATGGCAGGAGATTCTTCCAGAAGATATTTTTGAAAATCAAGATAGACTTTTTTTCTTTCCTGAAGATCAAAAATTTGACGACCCTCTTCAAGCAGTTTATCGATTCTTTCGTCTTTTAGATGGCTGAGATTGCCTTGATTTTGGGTGGAGTGCCAGAGAGGATATTGATCAGGATCGAGAGGGATGGAATAATAGCCGAGAATGGCTTCAAAGTTTTCCTGGTCGATTTGATTTTCGACGGTGATACTGGTGTTGATGTTTAAGGTTTCTTTCCAGCTTTTTTTTATTTCCTCAGCTAAGGCCAGAAGATCCCGAGAGCTGATACTTAAATTGATGGTTTTTATATCTACGGCAGAATCTGAAAGTAAGTCTTTGGCTCTTTGAGAGTCATAGTTGTATTGTTTGACAGCAGGGTTGTAAGCCCAGGAATTAGGTGATATGGGTCCGAGACAACGTTCATTTTTGTCGGTAGTTTTATTGGTGGCGTAAGATAAACTTTGACGGAGTTGTTTGTTTTCAAATTTTTTTCCTTCGCCGGTATTAAGAAAAATAGCTATATAATGATTGTTTGTTTGAATGGTTTGGTTTATTTGTATTTTTTTTTGATTGGTAAGTTCGGGTGGTATTTGATTAACTTGAATTTCGTCTACTTCTCCCAGTTGAAAAGCAGTAATGAGATCTTTTTGATTGGGATAAAAACGGAAAATTATTTTATTTTTATTTTTATTTTTTGGTTCAAGAGCAATTGATTTAACATGGTCGTATTGATATTGAATTTTTTTTACAAAATAATCTCCCAGACCGATGAGGTTTTTTAGAAATAAGGGTCTGTCCAAAAGAGAAAGGAGGGGGGAAAAGGCGTTTTGAGTACTAATTTTGAGAGTGTATTTGTCGATGGAACTAATTTCTAAGCCAGGAATTTGATAATTGACATCAGAGCTGTCGAATTTTTTGCCATTGTGCCAGGAAATATCTTTTTTGAGGTGGAAAATATAATCTTTATATTCGTTTTCTATTTCAAAAGAGTCAACCAGATCTGAAGGGAGAGGTTTGTTGTTGGAACTGTGGACAATTAAGCTTTGAGTAATGAGATTGTTGACCCGGAAAGGTAAATTGTCGAGATTGTAGCGACCTTCGATGCCGATAATTTTGGTGTAAAAGATGGGTTTTTGTGGGAGAGAGATTAATTTGTCCTGAAAAATGAAAACAAGTGAACCCAGGGTAAGGCCAAAAAAGATGAAAATAAAATTTCTTTTAAAAAAAGAAAGAAAATATTCAATTTGAAAATGAAGTTTTTTTATCAAGGCAGATTATTGACTGACAGATTGAATAACAGAGGAAACGAGAAAAATAGTTATAACAATAAGAGTAAAAGTAAAAAGGATTTTTTCCCAGCCTCTTTTTTTGGCTGAACTATCAGATAAAAAATTAGAACGATTGTCGTCACTGTTGCCGGTTTGGAGAAAAATCAGAGTAATAAGCAAAACGGAGAGAAGGGTTTGAATGATGGCAATGGTAATTTTCATACTTTTTTCTTTTTATATAAAATAAAACTGAAAATGGATAATATCAGATTAATGGTCAGAGAGCTAACCAGATAAGCAAAAAAGCCATTAAATTGAAAATGAGGAAGACTGAGACCCAAAAAAACAGAAGCGGGGGTGGAAATATCGGAAACGGAGAAACCTTCAATAAAAAAGACGGCTAAGTATAAACCAAGAGTGTTGATAAAAAGTCGAATAGTACCGAGAGTAAGAATATTGATGGGAAGGAGAAGAAGTTTGATAATCGGCTTAAGAATTATTTCAAAAAGGGAGAGGATAAAGGCAACTTTGATAAGAACTAAAATCGGAGGATCAAAAGTCAGATTTTGCCAGATTTGGTTGTGGGCAAGTAGGGCGTAGGTGGTGACAAGGGTAAATTTTAATAATTTTCTAAGCATGGTTTTTTTTGAACAGATGAAATATTATACCGCTAATTGAGGCAATAAAAATAAGAGCAGTCAGAGTCAGCAAAAGATTATAGCGAAAATCAGGAAGGGGCAAAGATTGACTAAAAGAATTTTCGTCTGAGATGATGTGGAAATTTAATTTTTGGTATTGGGGTAGAAAATTTTTCCAAAAAGGGAGAGAGGGTAGGTTAAAACTGATTTGAGCCAATGGGGGGATCTGAAAAATATTTTGAGTCCACTTATAGAGAGGAAGGCGAATTTCAACATGATTGAGGGAGTGAAGGTTGGGGTTGGCGACAATTATTTTTTTGTTTAGTAAAGAAATTTTTAAATTTTGACTTTCGTTTTTTATTTCAGTGTTGCTGAAGTCGACTTTTACGGTTTTGGTTTGATGATTATTTTTGTAAGATCCGGGAGGAGGAGGATAGGAGGAGTTTTGACCGTGAAAAACAAAAGCAAAGTGATTTAAATCAAGGTCATTGTAATAATCAATACCATTGGTTGTTTTGCCCCAAGTGGGATCGACGGAAACCCAGGTTTTTTTATTTTGATCAAAATATTGAGGCCAAGCGTGGAGAATATCGGCATCAGGATTGGTAGGTTTTATTTTGGGATTATTAGTATAGGCATAACCTTCAACTTCTCTGGCAGGAATGTTTTTGGCCCGGGCCAGAGTGATAAAAAGATCAGTGAATTCGGTACAAAGACTGAGAGTGGGGTTTTCCAGGGCAAAAAGAGCACCTTGGCGTTGGCTGGAGCTGATTATTTGGTAATTGTAACTTAAGTGGCTGACAACGTAATTATAAATATCCTGACTGTTTTTTAGACTTTGGGCAATGGTTTGAATTTGAGGATGATTGACCGGCCAATAGGGTTGAGTGGAGGTCAGACCGGAAAGATCCGGATTGGAAGAGGTGGAGACGAGAGGAGAAGTGATTTTGACCTGACCGTCGGCGACAATATTTAGTTCTTGATCGGGAGAAATTTCGTATTGAGCCAGCCAGTTACCGTCTTGATCCAGGGTAACATTTTGAGGCGGAGGGAGGATTTGACGATAGCTTACTTTTTGACTGTTGGTGTCGGGAGGGAGAGGAATGCTACTAATTATTTTTTGAGAAGAAGGATTTTCTAAAAAATAATTCAGACTGAAATCAAAAACTTGGTAGTCGCCAAAAATTAATAATATTTTTTGATGGGAAATTTGTTGATTGTTTAGGTCTATCTGGTGTTTAGCGTTAAAGGTAGAAAGACGAGGGCGACTGACAGAAGAAAAAGAAAGTTTGCCGAGTTTTTCAGGTACAATAACTTTTATGGCCAGATTGTTTTGAGAGTTATCACTTTGGTGAGAGGGTAGGTGGACTTCCCAGGTTTTACCTTTTTTTTGGGCCAAAGCGGGAATGATGTAGTTTAAGGTAAACTCAAGGCTTTTGTCTTTGCCGACAATGGCTTGGTTGAAAATAAGATTAATATAAGTTTCTTCCTGTTGCTGGTCAACATTTTTGATGATATTGCCCTTTTGGTCTTGGCCGGTAATGTTTTTTATGTCTGTACCAGAAAGAACGACCTGATATTCTTTGGCGTATATTTCGGAATAATTGTTGGTGAGAGTTATTTTTTGGGTAACAGAAGCTTGGCCGTTCTCGTCGATGTTATAACTGATTTGTTGATTTGATAAAAATTCGTCAGAAGCAAAAATTTTTTGAGGAAAAAGAAACAGAAGTAAAAAAAAGAGGATGATCATATGTTTAATATAACATCGGCTTTAACTTGGATGTTGACTTCGGGTATTGTTCGTGTAATATTGGACTATGACAGCGATTTTATACAAAAGACAAAAGCAAATTTTGGATTTTATAGCCAGTAGTATAGCTAAAAGTGGCTATGCTCCAACCTTGACAGAGATTGCTGATTTTTTGGGTTTGAGCTCTTTGTCGACGGTGCATGAACATTTGGAGGTCTTGGAAAAAAAGGGGAAAATAAGGAGATATAAAGGAGCGGTGAGAGGAATTGAACTGTTGGATAAAGAGCAGACGGTTTTAACGCCGGAGAGTTTAGAATTACCAGTTTTGGGATATATAGCCTGCGGAGAGCCAATTGAGCCTTATACGGATCCTAACGCTACTTTATTTGTTAATCCCGGTTTGGTGGGAGACAGAGAAAATTCTTATGTGTTGCAGGCCAGAGGAGATTCAATGGTAGATGATGGAATTTTAAACGGGGATTATGTGGTAATAAAAGAACAGAAAGAGGCCCTAAACGGAGATATTGTAGTGGCGGTGTTGAGCAATGGTTTTGCCACTTTAAAGAGGTTTTATCGGGAAGCAACTAGAATTAGATTGCAACCGGCCAATTCAACCATGTCCCCCATTTATGTCAACGAAGTGGAAATTAAAGGTAAAGTGGTGGCTGTTATTAGACAATTTAACTAATGCTTTACATTATTGCTACTCCGATTGGGAACTCGGGTGATTTGGGGGCAAGGGCTTTGACTTTGTTTGAAGAGTTAGATGTCTTGTTGTGTGAGGATACCAAAAGAACAGGGTTGTTTTTAAGAGCTTTGGGAGTAAAAAATATGCCCAAGTTGGAATCTTTTTATGATGAGGTGGAAGAAGAAAAGGTTTTTTTGGCTTTAGCTTGGTTGAAAAAGGGGCTGAAAGTGGGATTAGTTAGCAATGGAGGTACTCCCCTATTGTCTGATCCCGGCTGGCGTTTGGTGGAAAAATGTCGACGAGAAAAAATAGGAGTGACTTCGATACCGGGAGCCAGCGCCGTGATTAATGCTTTAGTTTTGTCGGGATTACCGATGGGAAGATTTTGTTTTTTGGGGTTTTTACCTAAAAAAAAGACGGCCAGACTTAAGATTTTAAAAAACTACAAAGAAATAGAAGGGTCGAAGGTGGTTTACGAATCTCCTTTTAGGTTGAAAAAATTATTGAGGGATTTAAAAGATGTTTATGGAGACGGATTGAAAGTGGCAGTTTGCAGAGAAATGACAAAAAAATTTGAAGAAGTAACGACAGGATTGGTGGAAGAGGTGACGGTGGAATTGGAAAATCGAAAAATAAAAGGAGAGGTGACGGTGGTGTTTATTTAGTTTTGGAAGAGATTAGTTTTTTTTCGGCCCAGGCAACAATATTCCGGGTATAATCAACGACGTCGGGTGAAACAGAAATACTGCTAATACCCCAACGAACTAATTTTTCTACTAATTCCGGATGGTTGCTGGGAGCTTGACCGCAAATAGAACTTTTGATGCCACGGCGGGAGGCGATGGTAATGGCTCTTTTGAGAGACCAGAGAACGGCTGGGTCTAACTCGTTGAAGTCAGGAGCAACTTCACTGTTGTCCCGATCAAGGCCGAGAGTAAGCATGGTTAGGTCGTTGCTACCAATGGAGATACCGTCAATGCCGATATCGATGAATTTGTCTAGAAGAATGACGTTGCTGGGGATTTCAACCATCATAAAAAGTTTGAAAGAAGGGGAACGAACCAAACCGTTGTCGTTTAAGATTTTTTTGACCAGTTGCAATTGACGGGGGGTGCGAACAAAAGGAATCATGACCCAGAGATTTTTGAGACGGTGACGATTTCTGATTTGCTTGATGGCTTCAATTTCCATTTGAAAAACGTCGGGACAGCTAATATAGCGGGAAGCGCCACGGAAACCAAGCATGGGGTTGGGTTCTTCCGGTTCGTAAAGTTTGCCCCATTTTAGATGGCGGTACTCGTTGGTTTTAAAGTCGGCGGTGCGATAAATAACCGGTCGGGGTGAGAAATTTTTGCAAAATTTGTATAAACCTTGAGTTAGTTTGTTGATGTATTGTTTTTGCTTACCTTGAGCGATGGCGTATTTGGGATGAATGCCAATGTTGGCCATCATAAATTCGGCTCGAAGCAAACCGACTCCATCGACGTTGGTTTTGCTGATGTCTTTGGCCAGTTGAGGTTCACCTAAGTTGACATAAATTTTGGTGGCGGTTTTGAGATTGCTTTTTTGGGTAGGAATAGTGGGGGTAGAAAGACTGGCGGAGGCGGTAAGATCCCCTTTCCAGATTTGACCGGTGGTACCGTTTAGGGTGACGATATCGCCTTCTTTAAAAGTTTTAGTGGCGGTTTTGGTGCCGACGACGCAGGGAACTCCGAGTTCCCGACTGACGATGGCGGCGTGAGAAGTTTGACCGCCTTTATCGGTGATAATGCCATTGACTTTTTTCATAGCCGGGACAAAATCAGGTGAAGTCATTTGGGTAACCAAAATTTGACCCTTTAGGGCACGATTGATGTGTTTGGCGTCGTTTATGATGACTACGACGCCAGTGGCGGTACCGGGAGAAGCCGCTTCACCTTCCAGGTCCGGTTTTTGGCTGATATTTTTTTGGTTGTCCAGGGTTTTTTGATTACTGGTAATGGTAGTAATAGGACGAGTTTGAACAATGTAAAGATGGTTTTTTTCAATGGCAAATTCAATGTCCTGAGCCGTGGCGTAGTGATTGTGAAGTTTTTGGCCAACTTTGGCAATTTTTATGGCGGTATTATCGGTGATGGTCGCTTTTAACTGTTTGCTTTTGGGGACTTTGACTTTTTTGGTTTCGTTGATATCTTTGATTAGCTGAATTTCCTGTTTGACAATGTTTTTGTGGATGATCTTCCAGTTATTTTTGTCAACAACAAACTGATCAGGGCTGACGATGCCCTGGACAACATATTCTCCCAGTCCCCAAACTGTTTCAACAATAATTTGACTTTTATCGTTGTTGACGGGGTTGACAGTGAACATAATGCCGGAAATTTCAGATTGGATTTGTTTTTGAACGGGAACGGCTACTCCTATCTTGAAGTGGTCAAATTTTTTTTTGTGTCGGTAAAAAATAGCCCGAGGAGTAAAAAGACTGGCCCAACAATCTTGAACTCTTTTGATAACATTGGCTTCACCTAAAACATTTAAAAAAGTTTCTTGCTGGCCGGCAAAAGAAGCATCGGGTAAATCTTCAGCGGTGGCAGAGGAGCGAACAGCAACAGGAACATTTTTAAGAGAAAAATAGCCGGAAAGCCGTTTGTAGCTTTTCATAATATCGATAGCAAGTTGATCGTCTAATTCTCCTTCTTTTATGAGTTTTTTAATTTTTTTGGAAGCAGAAAGAAGTTGATCGGATTTATCGATATTGGTTGTAGAGATGATTTTTTCTATTTCTTTTTTAAGATTGTTTTGTTCTAAAAATTGAAAATAAGCGGCAGTGGTAACGATAAAACCATTGGGGACAGGAATGCCGATTTTGTACATTTCACCGAGGTTGGCCCCTTTACCACCAACCAGAGGAATGTCGTCGTGATCAACCTGTTTAAACCAAAGAATGTTTTTTTTGTTTATGGCCATCCTCGATTGGGGGAATTTCTAAGAGTGGGGGTTTCATCCGGACGTTGATAGTCATCTTGAAGTCTTTTGGTGGTCCCCTGCTCGGGGGTGGAAGCTTCAAAAATTTGGCAATCATTGGTAGCAGAAATACGATGAATTTGTCCGGGACTGATGGTGTAGCCTGATTGAAGAATCATGTCTTCTTCTTTTATATCTTCAAGATTGGCTCCAAGACTAATAGTCGCTTGGCCGGAGATTAGAGTTAGGGTTTCAATTTTTTGATCATGGCTTTGAAGAGAGAGTTTTTTGCCAGCATGGATGAGCAATATTTTGGCGGTATAAGGCAGATCCTTTTCGGTTAAAATTATTTCTTGTCCCCAAGGTTTGTTAATGGTTTGATTCATTGATAAAATAATAGCAGAAAAAAGTGAAGGGAGTATAAATTTTTATTAGCAGTTATGTATTTTGAGTGCTAAGAAGGATGAGAAAATAGTTTTTGCCTATGCTTACTGTATATTTGTATATATTTTCCAAACAAATGGTATCAAATCCCTTATAAAATATATCAGGAAAGAAGATTGATGATAATTCGTTCTAAGGCAATTTCTTTGGGAGTGTTTAGTTGTCCGGACTTATTTTGATAGTCAAGCTCGATTAGGAGTAAATAGGTTTTGATGAGTTTGTCTTGGGGCAGAGAAGAAAAAGAGCCAATTTGTTTTCGAAGATTGTTTTTTAAAAGATAGAGAAAAAGGTCGTAAAGATGTTGTTTGTTTATATCCGAATAAAGACGAAGGAAAGTGGAGAGACTGCCGGGTTTAACGGCGGAAAGACAATTCCAAAGAGTGTTGGGGAGAGGAAAGTGGTTAATTTTGGCGGAAGGGAAATTTTTTAGTTGAGTGACGGTCAGTTTTTTACTTTGCCAAAGGATAATGGTGGTGTTTTGTTGGTTTTGATTGAGGAGTTTGATGATTTTGTCTCTGGCTTTGAGGATGGAGAAAAAACCATCGATAAATAAAATTTTATTGGCAGATAAAAGTGAGGTGCCGGTGAGAAAGTTGTTGATGGTTTCCAGGGAAGCTCGTTTGTAAGCCAAACGAAGAATATTGGCCTCGGGATTGGTGGCAATAAGGGTGTTGAGGGCGGAGCGGGACTCTTTTTGATTGTCGCCGTGAAAGATATAAATCATGGTTTATTTTACCTTGTTTTGAGAATAAGGATAATTAGTCTAAAATTTGGTAAAATTGCACTCAGTCAAGACGGCCCCATCGTCTAGCGGTTAGGACTTCAGGTTTTCATCCTGGCAACCGGGGTTCGATTCCCCGTGGGGTCACATTGCTTTGGAAGTTTGGTGACGTAAATTTTATAAGATAATTTTTAGATTCAAAAAGGGTGCCAATCCCAGTGAGTTGGATTTGAAAGTGAATTTATATCAACGTGCTTAAGTAATCATATCAATATGATATGATTTAAATATGGATAAAATCAATAGTCGTCAACAAAGGATATTAGGAATCCTGGAACCAAATCAAACCATTGGCCTCAGAGAAATACTAGAAAAGTTAAACCAAGAGGTTTCAATTGTTACTGTTTCACGGGATCTTTCTAGATTAGTTAAACTTAAGTATCTTCATCGAGTTGGTCAAGGACCAGCAACTCGATATTCCCCGCTACCAAAAAGTTTGTTTTTCCGGCCAATTGATTATCGAAAATATTTTGAAATAGAGACTGATAAAAGAAAGATAATTGAAGGTTTTAATATGGAAATTTTTGCTCAACTTTCTGATTTTTTAATTTTTACTGAAAAAGAACAATCCGAACTTGATTTTCTTGACTTAAAATTTAGAAATAATTATTCTCAACTATCACCAACTATTATCAAAAAGGAAATTGAGAGAGTTATTATTGAACTTAGTTGGAAATCAAGTGTAATTGAAGGTAACACTTACTCGCTTTTAGAAACCGAACGATTACTTAAGGAAGGTAGTGAGGCAAAAGGTAAAAAGAAAGAAGAAGCAACAATGTTACTAAATCATAAAAAAGCTTTGGATTTTGTTTTTGAAAATAAGGATTTATTTAATAAAATAAACAGAGCAAAAATTGAACAATTACACAAAATTATTGCAGAAGATTTAGATATAACTAGTAACTTAAGAAAAACTTTAGTTGGAATTACTGGCACTAAATTTAAGCCACTCGATAATCAATTCCAGATAATCGAAGCAATTGATAAATTTTGTGATCTAATCAACGAAACTCAGAACATTTTTACTAAATCCTTGCTATCGATTATTCTCCTAAGTTACATTCAACCATTTGAAGATGGTAATAAGCGGAGTAGCCGAATCTTAGGTAATGCCGTACTGATCGCTCACAATAGTTTTCCCCTACCGCTGAGGAGTGTTGATGAAAATCTTTATAAGAAAGCTACACTGCTTTTTTACGAACAAAATAACTTGAATTTATTTAAACAAATATTTTTGGAGCAGTGTCACTTTTCTGTCGAAAACTATTTTTGTATATAAATTCTGTCTGATTAAAACCTAATTTTTTGAGTTCTTCGTAAAGGTGTAAAATGTTGGTTATTGGGGGTTCCAAAATTGGGACAGAGGGCTCACACAGAAAGGGTTTCTTTTTGGTTGGAGGAGATTTTGTCGAAAAGAATTATGGATAGGCCGACAAGAATAAAAAGGAGACTAATAACTTGAGCGACCTTGATGTTGTCGATCGTCCAGGTATCGAAACGAAAAAACTCAGTAAAAAAACGGATAGAGCCATAGCCGATTAAATAGAAACTGATTTGATGATAGATTTTTTTTCGAAGAAAAAGAAAAAGAAGAAAACAGAGAATAGATTCGTATAACCAAACAGGGTGAAAATGGGAGTAAATTTGGTATTGAGGCGGGCGGAAACTTAGAGGAACGGCTTGGCCAAATTGACTATAGGTGGGTAGACCAAATCCCTCTGTATTTAAGAAATTGCCCCAACGGCCGATGGCTTGGCAAAGAGGAATGATGGGGATAATGGAGTCAACGAGATCGACGAAAGAAATTTTGGCAATGAGGGAATGAATAAAAATGTAAATGGTGCCACCGATGAGAGCTCCAAAGATACCCAAACCTCCGGCTCGGGTATTGGTGATTTGATTTAGGTTTTGGGAATAAAAACTCCAGTTATCAAAAACATGATAAGCTCTGGCTCCGACTAGAGTGAAAAGATATAGAAAAAAGAAAAAAATACCTTCTTGGCTTTTGGGGAGAGTGTTGTTGTTTTTGGAAAAGAAACGAGAAGTAAGAGCCAGGCAGATACCGATGATAAGACCGTAGAGAGACATAAGTGGGTCCTGTGGGGCTCGAACCCACGACCATTTGCTTAAAAGGCAAGTGCTCTACCAACTGAGCTAAGGACCCGGGTTTATATTTTGCGAGTTTTGGGATCGCGAAGGAAATATAATTTTGCCCGTCTTATCTTGGTTTTAGGAGATTTAATCTTTTCAATAGAACTAATCCAAGGAGAATCGATGGGAAAAATTCTTTCGACGTTGACCTTGTCGGTGGCTTCTCTTTTGACAATAAAAGTGCCATGTTCGGCATCTCCTTTAGCAGAGATAATAATGCCATCAAAGGCCTGGATCCTTTGTTTGTCCCCTTCTTTTATTTTGTAGTTGATACGAACTGTATCGCCGACAGAAAAAGTTTTTTTATTATGAATTATTTTTATGGCCATATGTTGGCAAAATACTACAGAGGGATTATATCAAAGAGAAAGAGTCTATTCTAGAATTTGATCAATTTGTTTTTGAAGATGGGCAGAATAGTTGACGCCGTAGCTGAGAGGAATTTTGCGTCCGTTTTCTAAGATAACCAGACCGCGATGATCGTTAGGATTGTTTTTTAGGAGACGGTTTAGGTTCATCAGTTTTGTTTGACTGCTGTGAGGAGGAATTTTGATAACAAAATCGTAATCGGCGGTAGGATCCGGAGCTTTTTTGTCTAGAAGATTAACTAAAATAGAGATTTCGTCATTTCGATGACTGATTTTTCCCTCTAAATAAACAGCGGTGTTTTCAATTAAAAAAGGACTAATTTTTTCGTAAATTTTGGGGAAAACAACAGATTCAATGCGGCCGGTTTCATCTTCCAGGGTGAGAAAAGCCATGGGAGAATTGTCTTTTTTGGTTCTGATGGCTTTGACCTTGGAAATAACGGCGGTAATTTTTAGACTGCTGTTTGATTCTTTGTCAAAAAGGGTGTTGATTTTGGGCAAAGAGAGATGACGAAAATCAGCCAAAATTTTACTAATGGGATTTTGGCTGACAAAGATACCTAAAAGCTCTTTTTCTAGAGCCAGTTTTTCTTTTTCGTCTAAATCTTCAACTTGAGGCAGATTGTCCGGGGGGGCTTTAAGAGAAACTTTTTTATTGGGAGTGTCAAATAAACCAAATTGGCCGCTACTGACTTTTTTATTGGCTTTGTCACAATCTGCTTTGATTCGTTCCAGGGCTTGAAGTAGGGCGTTTCTAGGGCCGAATTGATCCATAGCACCGACCTTGATAAGACTTTCGATGACTTTTTTATTGACTTTTTGATTGTCAACCCGCAGACAAAGGTGGGAAAGGGTTTGAAAGGGTCCGTTTTTCTTTCTTTCTTTTAAAATATTTTTGATGGCAGCTTCACCAACATTTTTTATGGCTTCTAAGCCGAAGCGAATGGCCATTTTTTCCAGAGAGTCGGGATTTTTTTCTAAAGTAAAACCGCTTTTTGATTGATTGACATCGGGAGGAAGAACCAAAATTCCCATTTGGCGGCACTCCTCTACTCCTTCGCTAATTTTGTCAGTGTTATTTGATTCGGCGGTTAAGAGAGCGCACATATATTCAACCGGATAGTTGGCTTTCATGTAGGCGGTGCGATAGGCTAACATACCGTAAGAAGCGGCGTGAGCTTTGTTGAAACCATAGCCGACAAAAGGTTCTATTTGGGAAAAAATATTTTCTGCTTTTTTTCTGTTTAGACCATTCTTGATACAGCCATCGACAAACTTCTTTTTTTGTTTTTCCATTTCCTCAGGAATTTTTTTACCAATGGCTTTTCTGAATTTGTCGGCTTCGGTCCAGTTGTAGCCGGCCAGATTGATGGCGGTGTAAAGACAATCATCCTGATAGACTAAAAGTCCATAGGTTTTTTCCAGAAACTGCTTCATTCTGGGATCAAGGTATTTTATTTTTTTGGGATCTTTTTTTCTGGCGATATATTCCGGGATGATGGCCATTGGTCCGGGACGATAAAGAGCGACCATAGCCATAATATCTTCAACCCTTTCGGGTTTTAACTCTTTTATCCATTTAGTCATCCCCTCCCCTCCCAATTGAAAGGTACCCATGGTGTTGCCGGCAGAAAGCATTTTGAAGGTTTTTTTGTCATCGAGGGGAATTTGACGAAAATCAATTTTTAGGCCCTTATTTTTGCGAACATTAATAATGGCGGCGCCGAGAATGGAAAGATTTCTAATGCCCAAGAGGTCAAATTTAATTAAACCAACATCTTCAACGGCATGCATTTCGTATTGAGTAATAACTTTGTCCCCGCCGGCTTCAATTTGGGTGGGGCAAAAATCATTGACGGTGGTAGGAGAAATGACAATGGCGCAAGCGTGAACACTAATGTGTCTGGCACAACCTTCAACTTGTTTGGCAGAGTCGAGAATTTTTTTGGCATCAGGATCATTTCGATAAAGAGAGGTTAATTCCGGAGTGATTTCCAGGGCTTTGTCGATGGACATGGGAAAACCTTGAGCGCCCAAAGGGATAAGTTTGCTGATTTTGTCACCGATGGCGTATTCATAATTGAGAACCCGGGCGGTATCTCTGACGGCTCCTCGGGCCATCATTCGGCCAAAAGTACAAACTTGGGCAACAGCGTCATGACCGTATTGTTTGGCGATTTGATAAAGCATGGTTTGCCGTTTGTCGTCGGCGATGTCTAAATCTATATCAGGAGGAGTGGGACGATCCCGATTGAGGAAACGTTCGAAAGGGAGTTGATACTTAAGAGGATCGACTGAAGTAATGTCTAAAACGAAAGAAACCAAAGATCCGGCAGCTGAGCCCCTGGTGTTGGTGATAGTGTCATTTTTTTCGCACCAATCGATAAAATCTCTCATAATCAAAAAATAGGCGGCGTAACCCTTGCTACAAATAATTTCTAATTCGTAGTCGAGTCTGTCTTTTATCTCTTGGCTTA
The DNA here is from genome assembly GCA_018901355.1 of Patescibacteria group bacterium. Lineage (GTDB taxonomy): Bacteria > Patescibacteriota > Microgenomatia > UBA12405 > UBA12405 > JAHIEZ01. Next base: position 17,093 of record JAHIEZ010000089.1, read on the forward strand.
ATTTGCCATAGTGAGTTTTGGTTTTGGTTAAAACCTGACTTTTTAGTTCCGACTCGGCGGTTTGATTTTTAGCTAATTTAAAGTTGGGAAAATACCATTTACCCAACTCAATTTCCAATTGACACTTGTCGGCAATTTTTTGAGTGTTGGTGATAGCGTCGGGTAAATCAGAAAACTGATCCTCCATTTCTTGAGGAGATTTGATGTAAAAATCAGGAATATCGTACATGGAAAGCCGGTTGGGAGTATCGATAGTGGTTTGAGTGTTGATCATCATGAGAACGTCTTGAGCAAAGGCGTCTTCCTTTTTGATGTAGTGGGCGTCATTGGCGGCAACAAGGGGGATGCCTAATTTTCGGCTAAAATCGATGATACCCCGATTGGCCTCTTCTTGGTTTTTTAGGCCAGGGTGACGTTGGACTTCTAGATAAAAATCATCTTTAAAGAGTTTTTGATAGGCCAAAGCTTTTTTTTGAGCTAGAGCCATGTTTTTTTCTAAAATGGGTTTGGCTATTTCTCCTTCGATACAGGCACTGGTACAAATAAGGCCAGAATGAAATTTTTTTAATAAATTGAAATCTATCTTTGGTT
>JAHIEZ010000090.1 GCA_018901355.1 Patescibacteria group bacterium
ATCGTTTTTAAACTTTTCGACAAGCTGATAACCGAACTCAGGTTTCTGAATTTGGCGACCTTGGAATTTTATACTTAATTTGACTTTATTTCCACTATTTAAAAATTTTATGGTTCTTTTTAGCTTAGTTTGATAATCACCTTGACCGATAAAAGGCTTGGCTTGAACTTCTTTTAACTCTCCTTTTTTACTGCCCTTTTTTTCCGCTTTTAATTTTTTTGATTCTTGGTATTTAAATTTGGCAAAATTTATTAGTTTGACTACAGGGGGGGTGGCTTTTGGGGCGATTTCAACCAAATCAAGACCGGTTTCCTGAGCTTTTTGACGGGCTTCGGAAATGGAAACAATACCAATTTGGCCACCTTTATCTTGAATCAGACGAATGGTGGGAGCGGTAATTTGATGATTGAAGCGGTAGCGAGGTTGTTTGTTTTGGTTTCTGTAAGAGCCCATATATTTTGCCTATTTTATCAGGTTTAAGTCTTTATTGTTGATTAATCTCTTGATTTGTTTGATAAAAGAATCAAGGGGCATAGTTTTTAGGTCTTGACCGTCACGTTGACGAATAGAAACGGTGTTGTCTTCTACCTCTCTTTTGCCAAGGATAACCATAAAGGGAATTTTTTGACCGGTAGCCTGGCGAATTTTATTTTGCATGGTTTCAGACTTGTGATTAATTTCGGAACGAAGATGGTGTCGGTCAAATTGTTTTTGGATTTCTCGGGCATAATTTAGTTGGTCGTCGGTGATGGGGATGATTTGAATTTGAAGTGGTGAAAGCCAGACGGGAAAAGCACCGGCGCAGTTTTCGATTAAAATACCCAAAAATCTTTCGACAGAACCATATAAAACCCGATGAATCATGACGGGTTGGACTTCTTTACCTTCGGCAGTGGTGTATTTGAGGTCAAAGTTTTGCGGTTGAGCGAAATCAAGCTGGATGGTAGAACATTGCCAGGTGCGGTTGAGGCTGTCTTTGAGATGAAAATCAAATTTTGGACCATAGAAAGCACCATCGCCTTCGTTGATGAGGTGTTTGATCTTATTTTCTTTTAGAATTTGATGCATGATGCTTTCTGATTTTTGCCAAACTTCATCAGAGCCGATTGAATGTTTAGGCCGGGTGGAAAGTTCGAGGTGATCAAGTTTTAAGCCGAAAGTTTGGTAGATTTCAAAACAAAGGTCGATGATTTTTTTAATTTCGTCTTTGACCTGATCGGGTGTGCAATAGATGTGAGCATCGTCTTGGGTGAATTCACGAGGACGGATGATACCGTGAGTTTCGCCGGAGGCTTCAAAGCGATGAACTACCCCCAATTCGGCCATTTTTAGAGGGAAGTCTTTGTAGGAACGGGGAGAAGATTTGTAGATTAAAATGCCGCCATCGCAGTTCATGGGCTTGATGACCATGTCCCATTTTTTGGCGTCGGGAGTAGTAACTTTATAAAGTTTTTCAATAAAATTTTTGGTGTGGCCACTTTGATCCCAGATTTGTCTGGACATAATTTCTGGGGTGCGGATTTCCTGATAGCCCTCACGAAGGTGGATTTGGCGCCAATATTTTACTAATTGTTTAAAGATGGTATAACCACGATGGTGCCAGAAAATGTCAGCGGGAGCTTGCTGGTGGAAAGAAAAAAGATCCAGTTCTTGGCCAATTTTACGATGGTCGCGTTTTTTGGCTTCTTCCAAGTCAGACAGGTATTGATCCAATTCTTTCTGAGAGGGAAAAGCGGTGCCGTAAATGCGGGTAAGCATTTTGTTTTTTTCGTCGCCATGCCAATAGGCACCGGCGACAGAAAGTAGTTTGAAAGCAGGGATTTGGCCGGTGGAGGTAAGATGGGGACCTTTGCAAATATCAACAAAATCGGAGCCAGTGGAGTAAACGGTGACAGGTTCTTTTTTGGCCTTTATGTCTTTGATCCATTCGAGTTTGTAGGGGTTTTTGCTAAAAAGTTTTTTGGCTTCTGCTGGTGTTATTTCTTTTTTGACGATAGGTAAATTGGATTTGACGATTTTGGTCATTTCGGCTTCAATTTGGGCAAAATCGGTTTCGCCGATTTTGAAGTTACCAAGGGTTTCGAAGTCAAAATAAAAACCGTCGTCGGTGGCAGGTCCCATGGCCATTTTAAATTTACCGGGGTAAAGATTTTGGAGAGCTTGAGTCAGGACGTGTTCGGCTGAGTGGCGAATTTTTTCTAATTGAGAGGACTTATTCATTTTAAATTATTTTATCAGAGTTGAAATCGAGTAGAAGGAATGAAGCCAAACTCTGTTTGTTTGATTATACCAATGATGGTTTAAAAGGACGAGAAAAAAATTATTATGTTAAATTAATTTCTTTTTCGTTAATGTCACCACAAATTGCCAGATAAGACTTAGATGGGTTAAGGTACTTGATTGCTGTAGCCATGATTAAATCACAATCGACCTGTTTTAGACTTTCGGTATAGTTGTCAATTGTCCAGGTACTAGAATTGTCAACAAACTGTCTGTAGGCATGAAAATTAACAATAGATTCTGATGTTTGGAGGCGAAGTCTACCCGATTTAATAATTTTATTTTTTATAAATTCGAGCTCTAGTGTCGATAATCCGCTTTTGATCAGTGAAGCGAACTCTGACTCAATAATATCAATTACTCTTTGAAAGTTTGCTTTGGAAGTCGTAGTTTGAAATCCCCAAATGCCTCCATCAAAGAGTTGATTGTACCAGGCATTGATTCCATAGATCAGACCATTTTTATATCGAAGTTTGGTAATTAATTTTGAAGAACGGGTGGCGGCTAAGGCTTGAAGGAGGATGGTTAATGCCGGAATTGAGGGGCTGAAAATATTACCGACACGAAAAGCATAGGAAAAAGTGATTTGATCATTTTGGTTAAACTTTTCGATCAATACTCTTTTTTGTTGGTTAATTTCAAGATTCCCTTTTGGAATTTTGGGAACAGTTTTTATAGATTCTAAAAATGCAAATTCTTTTTTGAGAATGTTAATTGGGATGTCGCCACTGGTTACCAATACCATTTGTCCGGAAAGAATATTATTTTGGTAATAAGACAAAACGTCTTTCTTTTTAATATTTTTTATTGAATCTTCTGTACCCAAAGTAGATCTGCCCAAGATGGTGTTTTGAAAAATTAATCGACGGCTTACTTCACCAATTGCTTTGATGGGGTTTGACTTTTGATCTGAGAGTTCACGAAAAATTGCTCCACGTTCGTTTTCAATAATCTTGATATTAAAAGTTGGGTTAAATATAACCTCCTTTAAAACTTTTGCGGCGATGGGGATGTCTTGAGGATTTCCAAGGGATAAATTAACAGAGAGAGTGTCCATACTAGTGATAGCTTCAAGAATTCCGCCATTATTTTCGATGTAAGTGGCCAATTTGTTTTTGGTTGGATAGTTCTTGGTACCGGCTACTAATAAGTGCTCTAAAAAATGGGAGGTACCTTCAATGTCGTCAAATCTAGATCCGGCAAAAAACAGAGATCGAATAGCTAGTGGGCTACCGCTACGTCGGAAGTTAATTATTTTTAGACCGTTTTTTAATTCGGTTGTTTCTAGGGTTAGATTTAAATCACTTAGTTTAAGCATTGATAAGAAAAAATAGCATTTGTATGTGAACTTGAGAGGACTCGAACCTCCGACCTCATCGATGTCAACGATGCGCTCTAGCCAACTGAGCTACAAGTTCAGGTGTTTAAATTATATCAGGAGGCGGAACGGGAAGCGGAATGTTCTCCGGAAAACATATATTGCTGTCCCCCACTCTTTTGATTTTTGGCCCGATTCCAAAAAGCGTTTCTTTTTTTCTTTTTGGTGGAAAACGATTCTAGCCAACAGGAAGCTTCTGAAATATTTTTTCTAAAATTTAAAATGAAAGTTTTGATTCTTTCCAAAAAAGAAAGCTGATATTCGTTGACTTCGGGAATGTTTTGTTCAACCACGTTTTCTACTTGTTGACCTAAGCCTTGGCTGGCTTTGATTAATTTTTTTATTTCTTCTCTAAGGGAGTTAATGGCCTCTTTGAGTTCTTTTTGCTGATGACTTAAAAGAATATTTTCCTCTTTTGGCAGGTAACTTTCAGAATTAACAAAAAAATTAGGAGAAGGGCTTGATTCTGGTTTACCAAACTCAATAGTTTGGCCTAAACTCATAATGCCAAAGAGTTTATGTTCTACCATTTTTGGGACAGAAAATGGAGCTTGATCGGAAGAATTGGCAAGATACTCGCTACTAAAACCGTTTTTGACAAAGGTTTTCCCGTTTTTGTTTTTATTGGATTTGGGAGAGGTGAACATCAGGTGAAGTATATCACGTTAGCTTGGTATTTTACAGTATTATGGGGTTTATAGTTTTTTAAGAAAATCCAGGGTTTTTTGTTGTAGAAGAATATGGTATAAATGTTCGGATTGGGGATTGATGGCCGGATTTATTTTTAAAGCTTTTTGAATGTCCTCTTGGTCAATTTTAAGTTTTTCTTTTTGACAGATTTTATCTATGGCTAAATTTATAATCCATTGTCTTTTAATTTGTTCTAAAAGGTTTTTTTTATATTCTTCCAGGGTGGTATTTTTGGATTTTAGATATTGGCTGATTTCCAATCCAGCCTGTTGAGTTTGATCGACCAAAGAAGAGAGTTGTTTTTGCATTTCGGTTTCGACAAGAATTGGGGGTAATTTAACTTGGCTGTTTTTGACCAGAACATCAAGGATGGGTCGGGTTTGGTCTTTGTCTTTGTCGAGATTAAGTTTTTTAATTTGAGCAATATAGCTAGTTTTTAACTTTAGATCGGGCAATTCGCAAGAGGTAATCTCTATTTGCCAGTCTTTATCTAAACTAATAGGAGGATTAATAAACTTTACCTGAGGTTGGATAATGGGGTTTAATTTTAGTTTTTTTATTTTTTGAGAATAAAGGTGGGGAAGAAGAGAAGAAACTATTTCTTCTATAATTTTTTTTGGAGAAATGTTTTGGGTGATGATATCAAGAGGAACTTTACCGACACGAAAACCAGTGTTTTTGTAGGTTTTTTGGATGGATTTTAAAACCTTGTTGTTTTCTTCTTGAATTTGAGACTTGGTGATTTTTAAGGATAAGGTGAAGGTTTTGTCGGTAAGGTTGGGAACAGTTTTGTTTGTTTTCATAAGTGAGCCTATGATATCATGATTTAATTCGTAGTTTTTATG
>JAHIEZ010000091.1 GCA_018901355.1 Patescibacteria group bacterium
CATCGCGTCTGGCTTCATATTTTTTTAATCTTTCATTTTTGGCGACATCATAAATTTTTCTTAAGTTTCCCAGCTCTTCATATTCAGTTAAGATGTCGATATCCTTGGATTTTAAAGTTTTGGTGTAAAGGTAGACTGCCCAGCCTCCAATTAAAACAAATTTACAGGTTTTACCAAGCTTGGTAAGCTCTTCCCAGCTTTTTTGGGTGATGATGTCATGATAAAACATGTTTTGTCACAAGCTCTGCTTCTGATAAAAGGCCATCGATTTTTTCCTCCAGCGATGTTAGGAAATCCTTGGCGTACCAGTCTGACAGACTCCACAGATCGACAAACGTTTGGGGTAGGGTGGTGATTTGTCCATACTCTTTTTGTTTTGGATATGATTTAAGAACAAATATATTCTCATTGCCCTTTGTTGAGGCAGGATATCTTTTTGTTGCCGTCTCAACCGTTTCCGGAGAAAGGTAGAAAAACACTTTAGAATAGTCGGACGGGGCTTCGCCTAATATTTTTTTGGCTGCGCTAAAGCCTCCCATGATGGATTGGGGAGGGATTAGGCCTTCAATTTCACTAATGGGCAAGCCGGAATGGGTTTTGTAGAGAATGTCTTTGTCCAAGTTTCTGTGCGTAGCCCAATAAAAAAGCAGTTTTTTGGGATCGGAAAGCACGAAGAATTTTCCCGACATTTTGACGGCTCCGACGGCAGCCGCTTTTTTAACCGCCAGGTTAATGGTGCTTAACGAATAGCCGAAATGGCCGGCTAGACTTTCTTGAGTGTGCTTGAATTGGCCTTTTTCTATGGCCAGTATGAGCAGATGGTGCCAGGTTGTTTCGATTTTTTTCATACCAAACATAGTATATTTCGATGATTATCGAAAGTCAAGGCTTGTTAATATGTCTGAAATTGTGTAGATTAATGACAGTGAAAAAATTTATGGGGTGGATTTTTCCGGGCTTAATTGTGGTAATTTGTGTTTTTATTGCCTGGAAAAACTACACTCCCGGGACTTTTTTGATCGGTTGGGACTCACTTCATCCCGAATTTAATTTTCCCTTGGCTTTCAGGCGCATTTTCTTTGGAGTTTGGCGGCAGGATCAGGGATTGGGGACATGGCAATTCATTCTCATATGGCGGATCTGCCCAGAATTTTTCTTTTGTGGCTCTCTTCTTTTGTTCTACCCGTCAATTTTCTTCGTTATTTTTATATTTTTTTGTGCCTTGCTTTGGGACCTCTGGGAATTTATTTTTTCCTGAAATACGTTTTTGAAAGAGAAAAAACCGGTTTTGTGGTCTCAACAGCCTCTTTTCTGGGAGCATTATTTTATCTTCTTAACCTGGGGACTCTACAGCATTTTTTTGTGCCTTTTGAAATGTTTACTGCCCAATTTGCTTTTTTGCCGTGGCTTTTTTTGTTTGCTCTTAAATATTTAAGGGAAAAGAGGAGGAAAAACCTGGCGATATTTGCGATATTAACTGTTGTTGCCGGCCCCCAGGCCTATGCCGCCACCCTCTTTTATGCCTATTTGGGAGCTTTGGTTGTTTTCGTTTTTTCCTACAGGAGGAAAAAGGGTTTGATATTGATTCTTTTGACCCTCTTTTTGAATGCTTATTGGCTTTTACCCAATTTATATTCCGTTATCTTTCAATCCCAAACGGTAATTAATTCAAATATTAACCGGCTTTTTACTCCGGAAGCAATATTAAGAAGTTTTAATTATGAGAATTTGGCGGACATCTTAATCCACAAAAACTTTCTTTTTGGCTGGCAAGCCTTTGATTTTGGAGCCGGGAGATTTGTCGATTTGATGGGTGCCTGGAGTATTCACCCGGTTTTGTACCCGGCGGCAGTCTTGTCCCTTCTGGGAGTTGCTGTCTCACTTTTTAAAAGAGACAGGGTCGGATATTCGCTGTTCTTTATTGCGGTTTATGCTTTTTTGTTTCTGACGGGGGGGAATTTTTTTAAATCCGGGGTTTTAAAGGAAGCTCTGAGGATGCCGTTTACGAAATTCTCGATAATTTTTTTATTTTCCTCCTCTTTCTTTTTCGGTTATTTCTTTTCTCTTAAAAAAAATCTTCTTTTGATAATTGCTTTAGTTGTCTCTTTGGGCCTTATTTTTTCGGTTTTACCGATGTTTCAAGGTCAATTAATAAGCCCGGTTGTGAGAACAAAATTGCCAAGCGAGTATTTGAAGCTTTTTGGTTGGTTTAACGATAAGGAGGGGAGAGTGGCGCTTCTGCCTTTAAATTCTTTATGGGGATGGGAATATCATAGTTGGGAATATGAGGGGTCGGGATTTTTGGGTTTTGGCCTTGCCAATCCGCTTCTGGTTAGGGATTACGACCGTTGGAGTTCCTATAATGAAACTTTCTTCAGCGAA
>JAHIEZ010000010.1 GCA_018901355.1 Patescibacteria group bacterium
CGGCTTCTTTTTGTGGCGTTTCCGGCCTCAAGCCTACTTATGGTCGCAACTCCCGTTACGGTATTACCGCTATGGCCTCTTCTTTTGATTGCCCCGGTGCTTTTGCCACCTCCGTTGCTGATTTGGCTCAAATCAGTCAAGTTGTGGCCGGTTATGATCCCCTTGATGCCACTTCGTCAAAAAATTTCGTTCCTTCTTATCCTGATAAGCTCGACTCTCTCAAGCTCAAAGGTCTAAAAATTGGTCTGCCCCGCCAATATTTTTCCACCACTCTTGACCCTGAGATTAAATCTTTAGTTTTAGCTTCTGCCCAAAAACTAAAAGACCAAGGGGCCACCTTGGTTGACATTTCTCTTCCCAGTACCGATCTTGGTATCGCCGTTTATTATATTTTGGTTCCCAGTGAAATTTCCGCCAATATGGCCAGGTATGACGGCATTCGTTTTGGCTCTTCTGCCAAAGATAGCCATGACCTACTTTCATATTATCTGGAAACTCGGGGTAAATATATGGAGGCAGAGCTCAAGCGTCGCATTTTAATTGGTACTTACGCTCTTTCTTCCGGTTATTACGATGCCTATTACACTAAAGCCGCCCAGGTCAGGACTTTAATCAAAAACGAATTTGCCTCAGCCTTTAAAAAAGTGGACGTTATTTTGGCTCCCGTTTCTCCCACTCCTCCTTGGCCCATCGATCAAAAAATAAACGATCCTTTGGCCATGTATTTAGCCGATGTCTACACCTGTCCTATCAACGTCGCCGGCTTACCTTCCTTGGCCTTACCTTGCGGTTTTACCGCCAACAATCTGCCGGTTGGTTTCCAGTTTATTGCCAATTATTGGCAGGAAGAAAAACTCTTCTCCCTCGGCCACCAATATCAACTTCTAACCGATTATCATCAAAAAACCCCTCCCATATGCCAACTAAAGTAAAAAAAATTACTCCCATCATCGGTCTTGAAGTCCATCTGGAGCTTTCTACAAAATCGAAAATGTTTTGCGGTTGTTCGGCTTCTCACTTTCATGTTCCCCCAAACATTCACACCTGTCCTGTCTGTCTCGGTTTACCCGGCGCTCTACCCGTTCCCAACCAAAAAGCCCTCGATTATTGTGTCAAAATCGGTCTGGCTCTCGGTTGTAGCGTCCAAAAAGACTCCTTTTTTGAGCGCAAAAATTATTTTTATCCCGATTTACCCAAAGGTTTTCAAATCAGCCAATATCAGCGCCCCCTGACTGTTAAGGGTAAATTTAATTCGGTTCGCATCAACCGGGTTCATATGGAGGAAGATACGGCCAAATCCGTGCACCAAGACAATGTCACCCTAATTGATTTCAATCGCTCCGGTGTCCCTTTGGTTGAAATTGTCTCCGAACCGGATATCAAGTCGGCGCAGAAAGTCAAGCAGTATCTTTTGGATCTACAGCAACTTATTCGTTATCTCGGCGTCTCCGACGCCGATATTGAAAAAGGTTCTATGCGTTGCGAGCCGACCGTCAATATCAAAGTTGACGGTAAACCCACCGCTTTGGTGGAAATAAAAAATATCGCCTCTCTTTCTGCCGTTGAATCGGCCATCGACTACGAGATTAGCCGTCAAACTCAAAACCCCGATTTTTCTAAAAACAAAACCACTCGTGGTTGGGATGCTGACAAACAAGTTACCTTTTTACAAAGAAGCAAAGAAGGTTCTTCCGATTATCGCTATTTCCCCGAGCCCGATATTCCTCCTTTTACTTATTCCTCCGCCACTATTAAAAAAATTAAAAACTCTTTACCTCAGCTTCCTGCCCAAAAAGTTAAGTATTATCAATCTTTGGGCTTATCTTCTTATGACGCCAAGCTTTTGGCTCAAGACCAAGATTTTGCCTTTAGTTTTGATTCCTGTTTGCCCCCTTCACCCTCTCCTGATTTGGTCAAATTTTGCGCCAATATTTTTTTGGGCCCCTTAAGACAATATCTCAACCAAGAGCAAGCCACTCTTTCTCCTTCCAAAATCAAAAAACTTAATCTGCCTTCTCTTTTTATAGCTGTCGATCAAAAACAAGTTTCCTTCAATACCGCCAAAGAAATGGTAATTAAGGCTTATCAAACTTCTCAAAAATCGGTCCTTGATTTGATTAAAAACAGTGGTCTTCTTCAAATTTCCGATCAAAACCAGCTGGAAGAAATCGCCAAAAAGGTCATTGCCACCAACCCCAAGGCGGTGGGGGATTACCAAAAAAATCCCAATTCCATCGGCTTTTTGGTCGGTCAGGTCATGACTGCCACCAAAGGCTCCGCCAACCCCCAACTGGTCCAAAAAATTCTCAAACAATTCTTAAACTAGATTTTTTTGTAAAATAGATTATAATTCCCCTTATGATGGAATCCGGAGAAACTTGTCCAAAATATAATGTTCCTTTAGGCTGTCACGCCCCCCGGGGGTCGTCTTTGTCTCCAACTTATTCCCGAGATTATCTATTCTTCAGATGAGGTGTCAGCTATTCCTACCGGCCGGGCTAAATGCGGTTTAAACGATTTACTTCTTGAGCCGGGTACTAATTTTGAAAAAGACAGATTAAGAGCTCCCACTCCGGCCGGACGTTGCCTTTTTTAGTCAGTTTTGTCTGCTAAACTCAAATCAAATGGGGGAAAGAGATATAAGAATTTGTCGGGGTAAAATTTCCTGTCCGGTCAGCAGTGGTGATTATTGCCCTTTAAGAGAACGGATCTATCGGGGGTGGAGATCGACAAAAGGTAGAAAAGAACAGGTTAAACAAATGGAAGCATTATTAGAACAAGATAAAGATAAGGATAAGACGACTTTTTTAAGACAATGTACTTCTCCTCCTTGGTAGAATAAGCCATGGACGATTATTGCTCCAACTTCAAACAAGAATACTCCCGTCTCAATCCCGAGCAAAAAAACGCCGTTGACACCATCGACGGTCCGGTTATGGTTATCGCCGGTGCCGGTACCGGCAAAACTCAGACCATCGCCCTTAGAATTGCCAATATCTTAAGCAAAACCGACACCCCCGCTTCCTCCATTCTCTGTCTCACTTTTACCGACACCGCCAGTCTGGCCATGCGCCAACGTCTGCTCTCCATTATTGGCCCCACTGCCTATCAGATCAAGATTGCCACTTTCCACTCTTTCTGTGACGAAATCATTCAAACCCATCCTGATTATTTTATTTTTGCTCCTGATATCCGTGCTCTCGACCCTCTGGAAAAAATCGATATTCTAAACCGGCTTATCACCAAACTTCCCCAATCTTCACCTCTTAAGCCTTGGGGAGATCCTCTTTATTATCAAAAGAGTATCTCTGGTCATCTTCAAACTCTCAAAAGAGAAGGTATTTCCCCCGCCAAGCTTGACAGTCTGATTCAAGATGAAAAAGATTTTCTTGAAAAACATGCTCATATTTATCAGCAATTAAAATCCGTCCGTTCTCCCAAACAGGCCGATCTTCTTGTCCCTTCCTTGCTTCAATCTCTCACCGACGATAAAAATATTTCTCCCGCCATTCGTTCTCTTTTAATTTTTTATCAGCAATCTTTTTCTTCTGGTACCCTTACCGGCCCGGCCAAATCCTCTTCCATCAATCTCAAAAACTCTCTTTTAAAACTTTTTGACAATTTTGATAAATACATTCCCAAACAGCTTGAACTTCTAAAAATTTATCGTCGTTATCAAAAAAAATTACAAACCCTTGGTCACTATGATTTTGACGACATGATTCTTTTTGTCAACAAAGCTTTCAAAGACCACCCTGACCTGCTTCTAAGTTATCAAGAGCAATTTCAATATCTCCTAGTTGACGAATATCAGGACACCAATACCGCTCAAAACCAAATTATTGACCAGTTATCTTCCTTTCACTCCTCCCCCAATGTTTTTGTAGTTGGCGATGACGACCAATCTATCTTTCGTTTTCAGGGGGCTTCCATCGAAAATATTTACAATTTTTATCAACGTCACTCCAAACAAGTTAAACTTATCGTTTTAAAAAACAACTATCGTTCTCACCAGCTCATTTTGGATAGTTCTTCTTGTCTAATCTCTCATAACCAAAACCGCATTGGTAATTTTATAAAAGATATTGACAAGTCTCTCTTATCACAAAGCAATTATGACCCCGATCCTATCAATCTTTTTGTTTCCGCCTCCGAACTTGAAGAAAATTTTTATATTAGTCAAAAAATCAAAAGTTTGATAGGGCAGGGGACTGATCCAAATCAAATAGCTGTTCTTTTCCGTCAAAATTCCGACCCTTCTCTTTTAATGGAATTATTGTCAAACCAAAAAATTAATTATTCTCTTCTCTCCGGTGTCAATATTCTTGAATCTTTGTCAATCACCAAGCTTGTCAATCTTTTTAGTTATTTTGTTAAGGCCGACAACCGTCTTCTTTATAAAATTCTTTCTTATAATTTTTCCCACATTCCTGCTTTAACTTTGGCCAAGCTCAGTCGTTTTGCTTATCGTCAAAAAATCCCCCTCATCGATTTGATTGGCTCTGACGGCCATCTTGCAAAAGCCGGTCTTTCTCAAAAAAGCCGCCTCAAACTTGTTTGTTTCTCCCAAAACATTGCCGAAGCCCAAAAATGGCTTCACAATTATCCCTTAGAGCGTTTTTTCAATCGAGTCATTCGTCGTTTTGGCTTTTTGTCTTATCTAATTTTCCAAAAAGATTACTCACTTTTAAATCAACTCAATACCTTTTACCAGGAACTAAAAATTTTTCAAAAAGATGGTTCTTCCGACCTAAAAGGTTTTCTCAATCGACTTACTCTTTATCAGGAAAACAAGCTTCCTCTCTTTGCTCCCCAATTATCTTCAGACGCCATCAATTCAGTCCAGTTTATGACCGTTCATAAAGCTAAGGGTCTGGAGTTCGATCATGTTTTTATCATCCAAACCGTCGATAAAAAATGGGGTAACAATCGTCCTTCAGAGCCCCTGTCTCTCCCTCCGGGCATTTTATCAACCGAAATTTCTGCTTTTAGTGCCGATCAAAACGAAGACGAACGCCGTCTTTTTTACGTCGCCCTAACCCGAGCCAAAAAACAAATTTATCTCAGTTACTCTCAAATTAATTCTTCTTCTCGTCCCCAATTGCCCTCCCAGTTTATCTCCGAGATTAAACCGGACATGATTCAAATTGTTCCTCCTCAAGCTCAGCTAAGTCATTTGGCTCTTTCATCTCTTTTTGTTCCCAAAATTCTTGCCTCCGACCCTCATTTCCAAAAATATTTAAAAGCTCATCTAAAAAATCATTACAAATTCAACATCAGTCATCTTAATTCCTATTTAAATTGTCCTCTTTGTTTTTATTACAAAACAATTTTACGTATTCCCGCTGTTAAAAATAAATATATGTCTTTGGGTACGGCTGTTCACTCTGCTTTTAACCAGCTCAATACGGCCCTAAAAAA
>JAHIEZ010000092.1 GCA_018901355.1 Patescibacteria group bacterium
TATTCTCTTTCATCTCGACACAACTAGTGTCAATCTTTCTTTAGTTTATCTGGGTAAAGTCAAAGAAAGATTTTACAAAAACACTTCTTCTCCCCCCACTCTTCAAATTTTAGAATCAATGTTAAGAGAGATAATCTCTGAGGGCAATTTACCCCCTCAGATTATTGTCTTTGGTCCTCAAGCCGAAACCATGCTTGACAATCTCGCCTCTTATTCTTGGACAGAATTGGATTCCAAACCTCTTTTTCTTCATCTTCCCCAGGTCGAGCTTTATTCCCGTCCAAAAGTCTTCAAAATATACAGTCAAATTATTGCCTCCCAAATTGACCCCAACTCCAAACTCTCCTTTTCTGTTAATTCTGATCCCCCGTCTCCCTCGTCTTCCCTGCCGGATTTACCGGAGGAAAATTTACCCGATTCACTTGAGGAAACCACCGCCTTTGATTTGGGTTTCGGTCAGACAGATGTTCCTCTCCCTCCTCCTCCCGAGCCCGTTTTACCTCCGCCTGTTTCCTCTCTTCCAAAAAAGAAAACACCTCATTTGAATTTTTCTTTTTTTAAAAAAATTAAATTTCCTTCTATCCCTTTTCTTCCTTTTTTGGCCGCTTTTCCCTTGTTACTCCTTTTCCCTTTTTTCTTTTCCAAAGCCGAATTGATAATTTTTGTCACTCCTTACTCTTTTGATAAGCAGTTTTCCGTCACTCTCGATTCTACCCTCGATACTTCTGATTTTTCTCGGGGTCTTATCTCTGTTCAAAAAAACGAATCGGTCATTGAAACCACCAGCAGTATTTCTACCACCGGTTCTCTTACTATTGGCGAACGGGCCAAGGGTCAGATCGTTATTTACAACAAACAAGCCAAAGTGCAACAGTTGGATAAAAATACCGTTTTACTTGATTCTCAAGGGAGAAAATTCAATTTAGCCAATCCCGTTCAGGTTACTGCCAGTACTCCCGACTTAGACCAGGGCATTATCACTTTGGGCCAAACCAAAGCGGTTGCCCTCGCCGTTGATATTGGACCCGAATCCAATATTGACAGTCAACAGGAGTTGACCTTTGATCAATTTTCTTCCGATCTTCTGGTAGCCAAAACTGTCGAAAATTTTAGCGGAGGTAGCCGTCAGCAGGTTAAGGCCGTCAGCGACCAAGATCAACAAACCCTAAAAGAAAAAATAAATGAAGATGTTTCCCAATCTATCAGTGAAAAAATAACTCAAAAAATAGACAAAATCAGTCAAATTATCAATGAAACTCTTCAGTCCAGCAATAGTCGCATAGACTACAATCGCGAAATAGGGGAACAAGCCGAAGAACTTTCTGCTTCTGTTAGCACGACTGTCACTATTTTTTCTCTAAAACCGGGACAAAAAGAGGAGATTCTCTCTGCCTTTTTGTCAGACCAACCCGATTTTGCTAAAAGCCAATTTGATGCCGATTCTTTTTCTTTGACTTTTGATATAAAGCAAATTACGGCTAATACTGCCAGTGGCACCCTGACTCTTAAGGGGCAATCCCTGCCTCAGGTAGATCTTCCTCTTTTAACTAAACAAATTTCAGGAAAATTTAGACAAAAAATTCCTCAAATTCTCAACCAAACCTTTCCCCGAATGTACAACTATCAAATTTTGACCAACACCTCTTTTTTTGATCGCTTCAACCCTCTGCCCTTTCTTACAAAAAATATTAACATCACCGTCAAGATCGAATCTCCATGACTTATTCTTATGTTAAAAAAGTCTCACCGCTTTCTTCTCCTCGTCACTCCAAAAAGAAAAAACATTTTGCCTCCCTCTTTTTTCTTCTTGGTCTGATTCTCTTTTCTTCTGCCCTTTTACCCATTGTCCGTTATCAGTTGGAGTATGCTATTAAGTTCAACAAAATGATCAACCCTCTTTCCACCAATTTTTACAACCGCTCCGATAATATTTTAGGCAGTGTCAATTCTGATTATACCCAGCTCTCCAATTGGTTTATTTCCGCTCCTCAGGATAATAAACAAATTTTAAGTGAAAATTCAGCCCAATCTTATCTTCTTTCTCTTCCCAAACTAAAAATAGAAGATGCCCTGGTCAATGTCGGCGGTAAAGACCTCAAAAAAAGTCTTATCCAATATCCCCATACTGCTCTGCCCGGTCAATTGGGCAATGCGGTTGTTTTTGGTCACTCAGTTTTGCCTCAATTTTTTAATCCCAAGTCTTATTTAACTATATTTTCTACTCTTTTCAAGCTAAAACAAGGTGATGAAATTTTACTCAATTACGACAACATTCAGTATCGTTATCTTGTCGAAGAAATGTTTGAAGTTTTACCGACCGACCTTTCTGTTTTAGAGCAAAGATTTGATGGTCGCTACCTGACTCTTATTACCTGCACTCCACCCGGTACTTATCTGCGTCGCCTCATTGTCCGGGCTCGTATCGTTGACTTTTGATGCTAAAATCAACCATGAATTTAATGGCTCTTGACTATGGTAGTCGTCGTGTTGGTTTGGCCGTCTCTATTAAGAGTATTATCAGTCCTCTCAAAACTCTCAAAAACGACCGTCAACTTATTTCTTCACTTAAAAAAGAAATAGACCAGTACAAAATCGACAAAATTTATCTTGGACTTTCAGAGGGGGAGTTTGCTCGATTAACTTTAATTTTTTTAAAAAAATTAAGAAAAAATATCGATCTTCCCATCGAAACAGTTGAAGAGTCGGTTTCTACTATTGAAGCTGATCAGATTTTTAAACAAAATCAAAATCAGAAAAAAGGCTATAAAGACAAAATAGACTCTATTGCCGCCGCTGTAATTTTACGTCGTGTTCAAGTATAATTAAATTGTTAAGCTTAAAATATTAAAAAAATCTATGTTCAAAAATCTAATATCTCCGGTTCAAGCTTGGCTTATATCTCAAGGTCGTTGTGTCGGTTGTGGCACTCCTTTGTCTAAGGGCAAAGAAAAAATAGTCAGGGGGAAAACTACCGTTACCTGTCGCTGTGGCCGCATTTTTATTCGCGGTAGCAAGAAAAATTCTTATCGTCGGGCTCTTTTTGATGAGATCTAATGAAAAAAGTTTTTTTTGCTTTTCTTTTACTAGTCGTCTTGATGTTTGCTTTTTTCGTTTTTAACCTTCGTCCGCCGGAGTCGGATAGTCCGACCACTCTTTTTGTTGTCAACCAAGGAGATAGTCTTAGCCTTATCGCCTCCAGACTGGAAAAGCAAGGTTTTATTCGCCAAAAATACGTTTTTATTGTCTATTCTTATTACCTCAATTTAAATAAAAAATTACAATCAGGCGGTTTCCAACTTTCTCCCTCCATGTCTGTTGCTGATATTATTCAAACCCTATCTTCCGGTGGCAGTCATGATTCTTGGGTTAAAATTCTTCCCGGTTGGCGTTTGTCTCAAGCCACTACCTCTATCCCGGACAATCTTGCTTTTTCTTCTTCAGATCTGCTTGCTTCCTCTTTCCTCAAAGAAGGTTATCTTTTTCCCGATAGTTATTTAATTCCGGAATACTATACTGTTGATCAGTTTTTGGCCTTAGTTTCTCAAAATTTTACAAAAAATTTTGCTAAAGCCCAAGAAGGTTCCGATAGCAAACTAAGTGATTCCGAAATTTTAATTTTAGCCTCTCTTTTGGAAAGAGAAGCCAGAACTTTAATCAACAAAAAAATAGTCGCCGGTATTCTGTTAAACAGACTGGACATTGACATGGCCCTGCAGGTTGATGCCACCGTTCAATACGCCCGCGATTCTCTTCACCCTCCTGACAAATATTGGCAGCCACCCAGTCGGGCCGATCTCCAGATAAATTCAGTTTTCAACACCTATAAAAATAGGGGATTACCCCCCACCCCCATTTGCAATCCTGGCTTAGACTCGCTTATTGCCGCTTTTCACCCCAGTCCTTCGGATTATCTCTACTATATTAGTGATAACTCTGGCCAAATGCATTATGCTAAAACCCTTGAAGAACACAATCAACACATCGCCGACTATTTAAGATAATTTTTTGTTAATCAATTTATCCAGCACTTTCCACCTTCTCTTCTTTTCTTCTGTCGATACGTCATCCTTATAAAGCTTGGCCGAGACTGTCCCGGCTCTGGGGGAATATTTGTTTAAATAAGCCAGCTTAAAACCAATCTTTTTGCATAAACCAATCGTGTTGGCAAAGGCTTTTTTGTCTTCCCCCGGAAAACCGATCAAAATATCAGTACTAAACTCCACTTCGGGAATTTTTTCTCTTATCTTTTTTACTAAAGCAAGATACTGTTTAGCACTATATTTTCGGTTCATTTTTTTTAAGATTTCATCGTCTCCCGATTGCAGTGGCAAATGGATTAGCCGGTCGATGTTTTTATGCTTAGCTATTACTGCAATCAGTTTGTCAGAAAAGTCCCAAGGATTACTGCTGACAAAGGAAATTTTTTCTACTCTTCTTTTTGCCACCTTAGCCAGCAATTTGGCAAAACCGCCCTTGGCATAAGAATTGACATTTTGTCCGATTAAAATTACTTTTTTAAAGTTATTTTCTATAGCCTCGTCTACCTCTTTTAGTATTTCTGCTTCTTTCCTCGATTTTTCTCTGCCTCTGGCGTATGGGACTATACAATAAGAACAAAAATTATCACAGCCGAAACTGATTGGGATTAAAGCCGTTTCCCGGTCTTCTCTTAGGGGCTTAATTTCATAAGAAATTTCTTTTATCGGCAATATTTCTACCTTATCGGCCAAAATTTTAGCTCTTTCAAGACCGGCCAAACATCCGGTTAAAACAATCTTTATTTTTTTATCAAATTTTTTTATGTTATCAATTAAGCCATAAACCCTGTTTTCCGCTGATTCTCGCACCACGCAACTATTTATAATAACCAAATCAGCTTTTTTCCAATCCTTCACCTCGCTAAAACTTCGATTCCAATAAAAGGCCTTTACCCGCTC
This sequence comes from Patescibacteria group bacterium, assembly GCA_018901355.1. Classification (GTDB taxonomy): domain Bacteria; phylum Patescibacteriota; class Microgenomatia; order UBA12405; family UBA12405; genus JAHIEZ01. Next base: position 4,938 of record JAHIEZ010000092.1, read on the forward strand.
CGAATCTGCTCTGTTTTGCAGACAGCCAAAGGTTTTAATGTAAAAACTTTTTTTAAGTCTCATCCGTCGATTCTAACAAATTGACAGTCTTGCCATAAAATGAGATATTTATTTTATGCCTGATTCAACCAGTCAATATGATCCTATCTTAAAATCTTACCAATCTTCGTCATCTTCTCCCCCTCCTCCCACTCCCACTCCTGCCGTTTCACCTCCTCCTGCTCCTCTTCATCTCCTGCCTCCGGCCCAACCTTCTTTACCTCCAAAATCAGAACCTAAATCTTCCAGTAAATTAGCCAAGTTTTTCTTTTTTGTCTCTTTGCTTATTTTTATCGCCGTTTTTTCTTTAATTCTCTATACCGTCTTTGACAAAAACAAAACAGTCCGGGTTTCCTCTTCTCCCACTCCCACCCCTTTTTCTACTTCCGACAATTCCTCCCCGGTAGATTATTGTCTCTTAAACGACCAACACATTTTAGTGGGAGACACACTTCCCGCCGCCGACGATTGTAATGTTTGTATTTGCCAACCCGACTTGAGCATTTTTTGTACCGCCAAAAGCTGTGACCTATAAAAACAAATTAACCCTTGACCTTCATACATACCAAAGATATAATACGTGAGTTTGGCGGGCGAATCCGTTCCGCCTTTTTTTAGTCCTTAAAAAAAATAATCCACTGATGGGTCAAGCAAAAAGAATTAACTGGGGGAAACAATACTTAAATCTCCCTTCTCTTAACCTGATTGAAATTCAAAAAGAATCGTGGAAAAGTTTTTTGGAAAAAGACTTTAACGAAACAGTTCAATCCATCTCTCCCATTCAAGACTACACCGGCAACAACTGGGAATTAAAACTTGGAGATCTTTCTTTTGACACTCCTACCGTTAGCCCTGCTTTGGCTCAAAAAAAAGGCCTAAACTATTCTATTCCGGTTAAAGTAAAAGCCACTCTTACCAATAAAAGGACCAACAAAGTTACCGAAGAAGAAGTTTTCTTTCTTAATTTGCCTTCTATGACCCAGGAGGGCACTTTTATTGTCAACGGTATAGAGCGGGGTATTATCAATCAACTAGTCCGCTCCCCCGGTGTTTATTTTACCGGAGAAACCGATCCTGCCACCGGCAAAACTCTTTATAATGCTGAGATTCGTCCCACTCGGGGTTCTTGGTTAGAATTTTTTGTTGGCAAAAAAGATGTTATCTTTGCCAGAATTGACAGAAAAAAGAAATTTCCTGCCAGTATCCTTCTTAGGGCCATTTGCCAAATGTCTGACAAAGAGATGGTTGTCAATTTTTCTGACTATATTACCCACACTCTCACTGCCGACAATTCCCAGTCTCCCCAAGAAGCCATTGTCGAATTTTATCGCAAACTAAGACCGGGGGAACCGGCCGTTTTAGAAAATGCTCAAAGATTTCTTCGTGAAAGATTTTTTGATTTAAGGACTTATGAATTAGGTCGTGTTGGTCGTTACAAAATAAACAAAAAGTTTAAATTCAATTTCAACGATCAAAGCAAAGAAAATTGGGTTCTTCGACAAGAAGACATCGTTTCCACTATTAAATATTTGGTTGGTCTTCAAAAAGGCGAAATTAAACAAACTGACGATATTGACAGTTTAGCCAATCGAAGACTCCGCCAGTGCAGTGAAATTGTTTGCCAAATAGCTATTCGTCCCGCTTTGGCTCGTTTTGAGAGAATGGTTAAAGAAAGAATGAGTTTGATCTCCACCAAAGAAACCCCTTCTCCCTCCCAAATGATCAATCCTCAGCCGCTTATCTCCTCTTTAAATAGTTTTTTCCGGTCCAATCAGCTTTCTTCTATTTTGGATCGTACCAATCCTTTGTCCGAACTTGATCTGCTTCGTCGGGTTACCGTTGTTGGCATTGGTGGTCTTACTCGTGAAAGAGCCGCCTTCTCCATCCGTGACGTTCACAGTTCTCAGTATGGTCGTATTTGTGCCGTTAGATCCCCCGAAGGACCCAACATCGGTCTGGTCACCTATTTGGCCCTTTATGCCAAAGTAAACGAGTATGGTTTTATCCAAGCTCCCTTCCGTCGGGTCGAAAAGGTCGGCAACAAATACAAAGTTAGTCAGGACATTGTTTATCTGGATGCCGAGGACGAATTCAATCAGTACACCACCCATTTGGGTATAGACATAGACAAAGACGATTATATTACCCAAAAATGGGTCCCTTTCCGCTATCAGGGAGAATTCATCGAGGGTCCGGTTTCTTCTGCCAATTATATCGATTTGGTCCCCAACCAAATTGTCGGCACTTCTCCCGCTCTCATTCCTTTTGTCGATCATGATGATGCCACCAGAGCCCTGATGGGTTCTCACATGCAGACTCAAGCTGTTCCTTTAGTCAATCCCGAAGCTCCCATTGTTGGGACCGGTATCGAATCGGCCATTGCCACCGCTATGGGTCGTACCGTTCTGGCCAACAATAGCGGTCAGGTTACCTATGTAGACGGTGAAAAGGTTGTAGTTTCTCTTGATAAAAAAACCAAAGAAGATGGTGTCAACTTAAGCAGTCACTCTCAAATTAGCTCTGACGGTAAAGAAGAAATTTATTACTTAGAAAAATTTATTCGTACTTCTCCTTATGGCACCTGCTACAACCAAACTACTGTAGTAAAAGTCGGGGACAGGGTTAAAAAGGGTAGTCTTTTAATCGACGGACCTTCGACTCAAAACGGGGAGCTTTCTATCGGCAGAAACCTTTTAGTTGCCTATCAGTCCATCGACGGGCTGACCTATGAAGATTCTTTTTTAATTTCAGATCGTCTGGTCAAACAGGATCTTCTTACCAACATTCAAATTTACGAATACAAATGTGATGTTGTCGAGACCAAATTGGGTAGCGAAGAATTAACCAAGGACATCCCCAATGTTTCCGAAAACGAACTGTCAAAATTAACCGACGATGGTATTGTGATGGTCGGTGCCATAGTTGAACCCAATGATATTTTGGTTGGAAAAATAGAACCTCGGGGAGAAAAAGAACTAACCGCCGAAGAAAGACTGTTAAGAGCCATTTTCGGAGAAAAAGCTCGGGAGGTTAAAGACACCTCCAAGCGTGTTCCCAACGGCGAGGGCGGAGTGGTTATCAGAGTTGAGGTTTTAGATAAAGACAACGATGACGAGTTAGATCCTGGTGTCAATAAGGTTATTAAAGTTTACGTTGCTCAAATCAGACGAATTCAAGAAGGTGACAAAATCGCCGGACGTCACGGAAACAAAGGGGTAATTTGTCGTATTATGCCTGAATACGACATGCCTCGATTGGCCGACGGTACCCCCATTGATTTAATTATCTCTCCTTTATCTGTCATTGCCCGTATGAATTTGGGTCAAATTTTGGAAACCACTCTCGGTTATGCCGGAGCCAAACTGGGCAAAAAGTACGCCGTTCCTGTTTTCGACAAATATCCCGAAAGTCTTGTTTCCGAAGAGCTGATCAAAGCCGGTTTGACTTCAGAGGGTAAAGCCCAACTTTATGATGGCCGCACCGGAGAGGCCTATGATCAAAAAGCTGTTGTTGGTATGGGCTATATTATCAAACTGGTTCATATGGTTGACGACAAATTCCATGCCCGATCTACCGGGCCTTATTCCTTGGTTACCCAACAACCTCTTGGCGGTAAAGCCAGAATGGGTGGTCAACGTTTGGGAGAAATGGAAGTTTGGGCCCTTGAAGCCCACAAAGCCGCTTATACCCTTCAGGAAATGTTAACTATCAAGTCAGACGACGTTGAGGGCAGAACCCGCGCTTTTCAGGCTATTATCAAAGGTCTACCCATTCCTTCTCCCGACATTCCCGAATCTTTTAAGGTTCTCACCAAAGAACTGGCCGGGTTAGCCTTAGATGTCAGTCCTGTCGGTGTCCAAAAAATTTCTCCTTCGATTGATGATATCGCCGAAGAAGAATCAGAAAAA
>JAHIEZ010000110.1 GCA_018901355.1 Patescibacteria group bacterium
CAGTGCGAATCGGCCGGGATCGCAGAGGCGATGGCTGTCCGGGGCATCACGCTCGTCCCTTTCGAGGCGGATGCGGACTGCTACATCGTCAACACATGCACGGTCACCCGCAGAACCGATGACCAGTCCCGCCGGCTCATCCGCCGGGCGATCCGGAGAAATCCGACGGCAGCCGTCCTCGTCACCGGCTGCTACGCCCAGAGAGCACCGGAAGAGATCGCCCGGATTCCCGGCGTCCGGATCGTTGCCGGAAACGGTGAAAAGTCCCGTCTTCCCGATCTCCTCGAAAAACTGGCCAGTGGAAAGGGGCAGCAGGTCCATGTCGGCGACATCCGGAGCGAAAAAAGATTCTCTCCTCTCGGGGCAACCGTCGTTCCAGGACACACCCGCGCCTTTCTGAAGATCCAGGACGGGTGCGATGCCCTCTGCAGCTACTGCATCGTCCCCCGGGTGCGGGGCGGGAGTCGGAGCCTCCGGCCTGTAGAGATCGAGGACGGTATCGCCTCCCTCGCCGGGAGAGGTTTCCGCGAGGTGGTTCTCTCAGGGATCCACCTTGGCGCCTATGGCCGCGACCTCGTTCCTGTCACCGACCTGACGGCGGTGGTCAGACGAATCGTCGAAGAACGTCCGATCGGGCGGCTCCGCCTGAGTTCGATCGAACCTCGGGAGATCACCGCTGAACTCCTCTCGCTCATCGGATCATCCGGAATCGTCTGCCGTCACCTCCACATCCCTCTCCAGAGCGGCGACGACGGAATCCTTGCCGCCATGAACCGGGACTACGACGCGGCCTTTTTTCGGGACCTCATCCGGAACATCCTCGCGACCATCCCGGGTGTTGCTATCGGGATCGATGTGATGGCGGGATTCCCCGGTGAGACCGAGGCGGGCTTTGCCAACACTCTGCGACTCGTCGAAGAGCTGCCCTTCGCCTACTTCCATGTCTTCCCCTTCTCTCGGCGTCCCGGGACACCAGCAGATGCAATGCCCGGCCAGATTCCCGAGGCGGATAAGAAGCGGCGGGTGGAACGCCTCCGGACCATCGGAGCCGAGAAAAGGCGCACCTTCGCCGAGAAATTCATCGGAACGACGCTGACCGTTCTCATAGAAGAGAAAAAAGATAAATCTACCGGATTTTTCACAGGATTCTCCGATAACTATATCCCCGTCGTCTGCCGTGGCGCCGCCGACGCCAACCGTATTGTAAACATACTGCCCGTAGCCTTTCAAAACGGCCGGCTGGTTGCAGAGGCGATTCATGAATGACGCGAAGCGATCATGCTAAGAGGAGGTTTATGAATGAGGAAAGAGTGCGGGCGCTCAAGGAGCTCGAGGCGTCTCTCGGTTATTGCTTTGAGGACATGGGACTGCTGGACAACGCCCTGACGCATCGGTCGTTCGTCAACGAGAACAACAGCCTGTCCTGCAAGGACAATGAACGGCTGGAGTTTCTGGGAGACGCGGTTCTGGAGCTCACCGTCAGCGATATGCTCATGAAGAAATTCCCCGACGATGCCGAAGGGGAGCTCTCCAAGCTGCGAGCTTCCGTCGTGAACGAACAGCCCCTTGCGGGACTGGCCCGGCGTTTCCGGATCGGTGAGTTCCTCCTCCTCGGACGAGGGGAGGAGGCCTCGGGAGGCCGAATGAAACCCTCACTGCTGGCAAATGCGTTCGAATCCCTCATCGCGGCGATGTACCTCGACGGGGGCTTTGACCGGGCCGCTGCCTTCACCCGAATGCTCTTCGAACCGCTCATCGAGGCGGGGACAGCCGCCGTCTATCGGGATTATAAGACTGCCGCTCAGGAGATCTGCCAGGCCCTTTTCCAGGAACTCCCCCGCTACGCCATAATCGAAGAAACCGGCCCGGATCACGACAAACGATTCGAGACGAGCCTCATCATCGGAGAACGGATCATCGCGACCGGGACAGGGAGGAACAAGAAAGAGGCGGAACAGCAGGCAGCCAAAATGGCCCTCGAGACGCTCCGGGAAAACGGTCCCCTGCTCGCCGGCGGGACGGACGCGATCGGCCCATGATCATCCCCTTCTTCATCATGAACAGGGGCTGCCCCCACCGCTGTATCTTCTGCAACGAGGGGTTGACCGCGGAGAACCGTCCGGACCGGCTCGAAGAAACCGGCTTTCGTAAGACCGTCCGCGCCTATCTCAGCCGTGGCCGGAGGAAAAGCGGGCCCGTCCAGATCGCCTTTTACGGAGGGACGTTCACCGGCATGCCCCGGGAAGAACAGCGGCGCCTCCTCGAACTCGCGGCGTTCTTTCTGCGCGAGGGCACGGTAGATGCAATCCGCATCTCGACGCGCCCCGACGAAATCGACGCGGAGGGTCTCGACCTGATCAAGGTTTTCGGGGTAAGGACGGTAGAAGTCGGTGCGCAGTCTCTTGACGATGATGTCCTGCGCCTTTCGCGGCGCGGACACACCGCGGCGGATACCCTCCATGCTTTGTCCCTCCTCAAGGAGCGGGGTTTTGAGACGGGCATCCAACTCATGGCGGGGCTTCCCGGGGACAGTCCGGAGCGTTTCGCCGGGACGATCGACAAGGTGATCGCCCTTTCTCCCGATATGGTCCGGATCCACCCGACGATTGTCCTTCGGGACAC
>JAHIEZ010000108.1 GCA_018901355.1 Patescibacteria group bacterium
CATTGGATTCGGTCTTCGCAGAGCTGTAGCAGATCGCAGCAGAGTACGGACAAGGCAACCACTGCCCTGTCCGTTTGCTTCTGAGGCAAGATGCCCAAAATCATAACCGACGATCAGGGCAGGCTGGCCCTGCCCAACGATTTTGTTCAACGCCGACGGCTTGCGGCCAACTTGGAATACTGGCTTGACGAGCGCGAAGGAGAACTCATTCTCCGCCCACGCCTCCGCGACGCGCGAAAGCTGCGAACTGCGCGAGCGAAACGAAGGGTGCTGGGGATGGGATCCCTCTTGTGCCGACTGCCTATGGGCGCAAGACATTGTCCGATGTTCATGAGGCGAACATGCGTGTTCAAGTGAAACTCTTTGCCACCTTGCGCCACTACGCTCCCAGCGCGTCGATCGGGCGTCCTTTTGAAATTGACCTGACTGAGGGAGCTACCGTAGCTGACTTGATCCATCATCTAGGCTTACCTGCTGAAGAAACGAAGATGGTCTACGTCAATGCCCGCGCCCGGCCTGAGGATTGGCGTCTGGAACCTGGCGATGAAATCGGTATCTTTCCGCCGGTTGGAGGAGGATAGAGTGTCGGATATCACTGTAGATACGTGGCTGTATGGCGAGTTGGCGCGTTACGGAGGCCAGGCGGACAAGGGCAGTTACGCCAACTTGCAGATGCGCTTACAAGCAGAACGCACGGTGAATGATTTATTGGCCTATCTGAACATGCCGACTGAGGTGCGTGGGATTACGTTCATCAACGGTCAGTTGAGTGCCATGCCCGGTCTGCAGCCGGACCTGAGTCACGTCTTGTGCGACGGCGACCGCGTGGCTTTTTTCGATCCTCGGAGCATGTGGCCGTTCCAATACCGGCACGGTGTACCCATGGTTGGCGAGATGGCCAACGCGTTGCAGGCCAGCCAGGATCATGGCTTGCATCACACGTACAAGGCATAGCACCTTGAGTTCATTCTCTCCCAATTCAGCCGGTGATCGGTTAAAGTATTTTGCCAAGTTTTCCACTTCTCTCAGGTAAGCCTCTTGCGTCCTTAGCTTGGCTCCGCACAACTGCAGGTCGGCCAACATCTGATCTCTCAACTTTCCCATAATACAATCTCCTTTGATTTTGATATCCGTCGACTCATGCCGACGGTATGGCAAAGGAAACTGTATTGAGTTCAGGCCCGATCAATAAGAGCCGACAAGAAATCCGTATTGTATAAGGAGGGGAAATGGTTTATCTTGGCCAAACAAAGAAGGGCTTGCAAAGACTACCGCGCAGCGATTTTGTTCTTCAACCACAAATCAGCAAGAGGAATTGAATTTCATAGAAAATTTCCCCCCGACACATCTTCTTGACAGTGCTAACAATATAGCTATATTGTTGATGTGGAGGGTATGTTTTGAGAACATGAGACAGTTATGCAGGATTGGGGTCGTCGCATGCTCTTCGGGTTTTCAGAACGTCGGCATAGGAGGTTGGCTATGATAAGGGTACTCATTGAGCGGAAATTGAAGAACCGAGAGCACATTTCTAAACTGATTCGGCAGATTAGGATTGCCGCCATGGCGCAGCCGGGATATATCAGCAGCGAAACCCTGGTCAATACCGAGGACAACAGCGCCATAACGGTCATTAGTACATGGGCGAATGCCGAATCCTGGAAGAAATGGAAGGCATCCAAGCAACGAATTGCCCTGGGAAGAGAAATCGAGCCGCTCCTGGAGAAGTCTGAAATAATCAGGACCTACCAGATAATATCGACCGAAGAAATGGAGTATCTGGAAGATCCGGAAGGATGGCTGCAGCAAAGGGAGCGTCATTCCTTGGGCGGATAGTCCATTGCAAAGACCTGGCGCCGTGATTTGCTGATTCCTTCCTCCTCTTCTCGCTCCAAGGATTCGTGTGCCTTGCCGGAAGACTTTTCTTGAAGCCGTTCTACTTTTAAAACTTTTAAGACTTTTTTTTAAAGATCATGATTTTTGTTATTCCGACGTCTCCGTACTTGCTGGAAATGCGCTTCTTCCTGTAAGGTAGCAATGGGTAATTTTCACGGGCATACTCTCTTTCAATTGGCATTCAGTAACGATATTCTCATGGTAAAAATTCATTTGACACACAAGACCATTCATCATATACTCCCCGGCGAAAAGTAGTGCCTTATCTATTGAAATTTAATTAGAAAATAGAGGATATTGATGACAGCAAATAAAGCTGACGGTTCAACTATCGATCATTTGCTTTTTAACCAACCCCATTTAATAGCCAAACCGATGACCAACGCATGGGAATTGATTGTCCGTTTCACTATAATCATCGCTTTCCTATTTATCTTTTATTCAACCATCACGGGAAATGTCTTCCAGCCGTTGATTTACTCCATTGAGAATTTGCATTGGTCTCGGCTCATTATCCGGCCCAGCATACTTTGGGCATCCATGGGAATTCTGCTTCTGATCTTCAGGACGATTCTCTGGTTTCGATATCGTCCGTTCCCAGCAGCCGATATGGCAGAGGCTCCTTTTCTCACCGTTATCATTCCGGCCTACAACGAGGGGGCCATGGTGGAAAATTCTATAAACTCCGTGGCAACAGCCCAGTACCCGAACGACCGGTTGGAGATATTCGTTGTGGACGACGGGAGCAAAGACGACACGTGGGAATATATACAGGCTGCCGCTCGACGTTACCCTCACCTGGTGACCCCGGTCCGCTTCCTGAAAAACAAGGGGAAACGCGCCGCCCTCGAAGCAGGATTCAGACAGGCTCGAGGCGAAATATTCGTCACCATTGATTCGGACAGCGTGATTGAACCACAGACGCTTCTTGCCATAGCAGGGCCTTTCCGGGACAGCAGGGTTGGAGCCGTTGCCGGGAAGGTCATGGTTTATAACCGTTACGAGAGTATTATACCGCGTATGCTCCACGTCCGCTACATCCTCTCGTTCGATTTCCTGCGCGCCGTACAATCGACCTACAGAACGGTCTATTGCTGCCCAGGCGCTCTTTCCGCGTACCGGGCAAGTGTTGTAAAGAAAGTAATCGACCCGTGGATGCATCAGACGTTCTTAGGTCAACCCTGCACTTACGGTGAAGACCGCTCCATGACCAACTTTGTACTTTCGCAGAGGTACGATACGGTTTACCAGCAGACTGCGATTGTTCATACCAACGCACCTGTTACCTACTCAAAACTCTGCAGGATGTTTCTGAGGTGGGATAGAAGTTATATAAAAGAGGAGCTGCGATTTGCCCTCATCGTCTGGAAGCGCCCTTTACGCCCTCGCTTGATCTCCATTTTTGATCAGTTAATCACGAATCTCCGCTTTCCGGTAAGTTACTTCACTCTTGTACTTGTTATCACCTTAACGTTTGCTGATCCCTATACCCTAGTGAGACTTTTATTTGTCATGGGAATGATGTCGCTTCTCAACATGCTCTATTACTTGCACAGTGAAAGATCATGGGATTTCATATACGGCGTCTTCTACTCTTATTTCGCGTTTTTTTCCCTCTTTTGGATTTTTCCGACAGCGGTCTTCACAGTCCGCTCCCGTTCCTGGATGACCCGATAGCGGGACGATTAGGAGCGTATGTGTTTAAACACATTATATTTTTTATTTCATTAGTACTTGCATCGCCAGTGTCTCTGTGGGATGCCCCCGCGAAAGGTATTGGGCTGTGGGTATGGTCGGAATCGTCTTTCTCGACAAATGAAGCGAGACAACGACTCGTCCAATTTTGCGTCAAGCGCCACATCGGTCATCTCGATGTCCAAGTCCAGATAACCCGAGACGACGCGATTCCAATCTTGCCGGCTGCGGAAGCTTTCAAAGATCTCATCCTCTTAGCAGGTCAACACCACATCACAACAGCGGCACTTCGCGGTCATCCAAAGATGTTCTTCTCTCAAAATCATGAGCAGACACTCCACGAATTACGCGCCATCATTAACTTCAGCAAAACGCTGCCGAAGGACCATTTGTTCAAAGGGATCAAGTACGATGTTGAGCCATACCGGACAAAGGAATGGAAAGCCGATGAGGCGAGCCCTAAAGCCGTGATACTCGACTACCTTACTTTCCTTCACAAAGCGCGAACCGTGTTGCATGAAAAAGCACCACATTTGTGGCTCGCAGTCGATATGCCATTTTGGTGGGACAAAGATAAATTCATCCTGAAGTTTGAGGGCAAGAGCAAGCGATTCAGCGAACATGTACAGGATTTGACCGATTTCGTCACAGTGATGTCATATCGTCGCACCCTACAGCAGGTCTTGGGCTGCGTGGAAAATGAATGGAGATATGCAAAGCAGATCAACAAGGTCATATTTACATCCCTCGAGACGATTAAACTGAAGCAAGACCAGCATATCAGCTTCTGGGGGGTACCGTTTGCAGAGTTTTGGAATATCATCCCCAAACTGCTGGAAACGGCAAAAGGAGACCCATCAATGGGTGGTGTTATGATTCATTGCTATCGAAGTCTTGTTGAAAAACTCAATAATAACGATCCAAACAAGTCAGAGAAAGATGATACCCCGTCATTACAAAAACACTATCGATGAGGGACGTTCTCTATGCGACGGTTCCCGAACATGTTCCAATCCCCAGCATCATAGTCGCCATCCAAAACTTCTACGATGTTATAGGATACAATTCCCCTGCTATATTCTTGTAATGGGCGGCTTCTGAGTCACTTTTAAGGACAACCCATTCCATCGGGTGATATAATAGACGGCCTGTTTTCCTCGGAGGTGAGGAATCATGGCCGCCCCAGCCGCCGTTTATCGGCCCCGATATCCGCAGGCTACCGATTATTACCGTTGCGTCGAGGATCATCTTGAATCCTTCA
>JAHIEZ010000093.1 GCA_018901355.1 Patescibacteria group bacterium
TCGGTGGTATAAGCCTTATAATGGGCACAGGTGGAGGCGATCCCAAAAAAGCCCAGCAGGGCCAACAGGCTATTACCAATGCGCTCATTGGTTTTGCCATTGTTTTCCTCTCCTACTTTATAATCCAAATTATAGAAGTTTTAACCGGCCTTGACATACTCAACCCCAACCTCTAAAAAAACCAACATTCTCCCTCTTTTTGCCATTTTCGGTCATATCCTCCCTCCCGATGCTCTCAAAAATTATCCTGGCGTCACCACCGGTGTCAAAGGTGCCGGCCTCTTTCTCTTTATCAGCAATGTCATCAAACTCTTTACCGTTATCGCCGGTCTGGCCCTGGTTATTCAATTTATTATGGCCGGTTTTGACTATCTCAATGCCAATGGTGACCCCAAAAAAATTGAAGTTGCTTGGAACAAAATTTGGCAGGGTCTAATTGGCATTCTCATTGTCGCCTCCGCTTTTACTCTTGTTTCCGTTGCCGAAAAACTAACCGGATTAAATATTCTCAACCCCACTATCAATGGACCCCAATAATCATCTTCTGGCAGAAAAATACATCATCGAACCTGTCGTTCCCCTCCCCCCTGGAGTAGACAGTGTCAGCCAAATTGAAAACACCTTAAGTACCGTTATCGGTTTTCTCACTATTGTTGCTTTTATTTACTTTACTATTCAAATCATTCTGGCCGGTTACTCCTTCCTTTCTTCCAATGGTGACAAAGACAAGCTAAAAAATGCCCGTCAAAGTCTTACCAACAATGTTATTGGTCTGGCCATTATTGTCGTTGCTGTCGGTCTTACCTCTCTTATGGCCCAACTTCTCGGTCTTGGCAACATCTTCGACCTCAACCTCGTTTTTAAAAATATTACTAAGTCTATTAATCACTAAAAAAATATGGTCACCAATCCTCTTCTTCCCGACGACACTTCCGTCATTCAGCCCAAGCTTTTTTTCAACAATGTCCTCCAAACCATCATTTCTCTTTTTCTTATTGGTGGAGTCATTTTTTTCTTTTTCCATTTTATTCAAGCCGGTTTCAATTATATTCAATCCCGCGGTGACCCCAAAAACCTGGAAGCTGTCAAAGAGCAAATGACCAACGCTTTTGTTGGTCTGGCCGTCATTTTTTCTGTTTTTGCCATTCTTAAAGTCTTGGGCCATATTTTTGGTATTTCCAGTTTAGAACAACTCCAAATTATCTGGCCCAATCTTCTTTGATTTTCCCAAAATTACTGCTAAACTATAAAAGACCATTAAAAATTCATTTTAAAAATGATTCAAAAAATAACTGACAAAATCAAATACGCCGCTCTTTTCGCCCCTGTTTATGCTCAAAACCCTAACATTATAATTAAACCTGAAAACAGTTCTCCCTTCATCGATCTTACCAAACTGGAAATCGGTGGCATGATTTCCGGCGCTATTAGCTTGATTATGCTTTTAGTTGCCTTGATTTTCTTCTTTATGCTTATCTGGGGTGGCCTTCGTTGGGTTACCTCCCAAGGTGAGGAAAAAGCCGTCGCCGCCGCCAGAGCTCAAATTACCAACTCTCTTATCGGTCTGGCCATTGTCTTTAGCGCTTTTGCTATCGTCAAGCTCATCGGCATCGTCTTTGGTGTTGATATCTTAGACACACTCACTATTCCTACTTTTAACTAAAAGTGGTTTCTTAATCAGCTATGACCGTTTTCGCTCAAACTATCGACGATTGGAATAAATATTCCACCAAAGACGGCGGTTTTTGTGCCAAAGACAGTGTCGCCACTATTCAGGGTCTCGAATGTCTTTTTGCCAACGTCCTTCAGGTTATTACCTTCATCGCCGGCCTTGTCTTTCTTTTTATGTTTATCTCCGGCGCTTATTCCTATCTTTTTTCCGGTGGAGATGAAAAAAAACTTACCGCCGCCTCTTCCACTTTGGGTTCCGCCATTCTCGGCCTGGTCGGTATTATCGTTTCTTATCTTATCCTCAAATTCATTCAGGGGTTTACTGGCGTTGCCATCACTGATTTTGTCATCCCCGGCAAATAACTATATAATTCTCTTGTGAAATCCTTCTGCCTTTTTTTATTATTCCTCCTTCTTTTTTTTCTTCCCTCTTCCGTTTTTTCCCTCGAACAAAGTCAGGATCCCTCTTCTGCCCTCTGCACTCACGACCTGGAGCAAGAAGTCTCTCAATTTTTTTCTGCCGGTGCCCAAGGCTACCTCCTTTGGCAATATTCCGGCAACCGCAAAATCAATCCCCTGGAAAATGACCGCTATTCCTTTTTCAAAGACAGTTCCGTTTGTACCGCCCTAAATCAAATCAAACAAAAATTTCCCGATAAATTTCTCGGTGTCAACATCCATAGTTTAGCTTCCCACGACGACGGCGTCATCCGGGAGCAACTTTCTTATCTTTCCTCCTCTTGTGGCACTTCAGTTGTTAGAATTTGGGGCACTCCCGACAGAGCTTCTCCTCAAAAACTCAAAACTGTTCTCGACATCGCTCAAAGCAACGGTATAAAAGTCATTATCGCTCTAGCCGATTACAGCAATAGTAGCGGCGACATTCTCCCTGCCAATATTCAATCTAACCCCACTTCCTGGTATGCCTCCGGTTACCAACAATATTACCTACCTCATGTCACAGCTGTCGTTAGTACTATTGGCAATCATCCCGCTCTTTTTGCTTACGAATTAGCCAATGAGCCTCACTGCGGTGGCCAATCTTCCTGCCCTCCCGCCTACAATTCTTGGGTTGCCCATATTTCTTCCGTCATTCACTCCATCAATTCCTCCGCTCAAATTAGTATCGGCCAAATGGCCAGTCAGCCCGGTACCTTAGGTGACACTCCTCAAAACGGCGATTATCAAAATAGCAA
>JAHIEZ010000094.1 GCA_018901355.1 Patescibacteria group bacterium
ATTTTAAATTTCCCAAAATTCTTTCACTAATTGCCATCTCTCTCTTCTCTTTTCTAAATCCAAAAATAGCATCCATCAACAATTCTAAATTTTTAGACTCTACTGCTTGTTCCGCTTCAACCAAATTGTCGTCCTCTCCAAATTCTTCTTTTAATAAACCGATATCCCTTTTAATAAGACTATACAAATAATTTTCGCTTACTTCTCCGTCTAAAAGCAAACTGCCGTCGTTGGCTTTAACCTCAAAAGTCAAAACCTCCCCCTCTTTTACTTCCCCTTCAAAATAGCGCCAATCCTCCTTGTCAACTCTGCCACTTACCAGATGATATGTCCCATGACCAACCGCAGTCAAATTAACTTCGCATTTTTCATATTTATCTCCGTCTATCAAAATAAAACCGTCGTTTCCCAAATACTCGTCTCCCTCGCAATTCAAACTCATCTCCACCGGAGAACCAACAAAAAACACCGTAGAAGAAGACAAATCGGGAACTTCTACCGCGCTTATTCCCACCGTTCCTAAGTCCAACTTAGCAAAAATCTCGTCCAACAAATCTCCCACCATCTCTCCGTGTTTACCCGTGATTTCCACAAAATCGTCTCCTTCAAATTTCGCACTTTTTTTCAACACCGTTCCATCACCTACTCCATCTAGATATTTTGTTGGCACCCCATCCGACCATAAACCTAAAGTTTCCTCGAAAATTGATCTTGGTTTCAATATCACCCATTCTTTTGTCTTTTCTCCCACAGACACCATCTCCTCTAGTTTGCCAAATAAAGAAGCCACTGTATTATTTTTTTCCACCAAATAATCATTTTTACTTTCCAAATTAGCAAAAGATAAAACCCGAGTTCCCATCTTGGCAAAGTCAAAAACCGGCAACAAGTCTTTTAAAATAGGGGAGTAAGCTCTTATTGTTTCCACTCTTGTTTCTTTGTTTTTCTTTTGTAATTGCAACAAAATATTCAGAGCAATTGACCTGATATCAAATTTATCCGACACTTTAGCTCCATTCCAAGCATCATAAGCATTAAGTGATCCTTTTTGAGGTCCACCCAAACCAATAATTTTGCCCGCCTTACTTTCATTTTTTTGAGCCCAAACTCTGGCCACCAAAGCCCCCAAACTATGACCTAACATGTCTACTTCTTCCCCAGAAGCTACTTCGTCTACAAAATCATCCAGATTTTCCGTTATTTCATCCAAAGGTCTCCTCCAATCATAGTTCCATATAAAAAAATCTTTGTCTTCAACCAACCCCTTATCTTCCAGCGCCAATATCAATCCATCATAATTTTTGACAAACGGCGTCATTTTCCACTCTTTTGGATCAACATTTTCGTTATACACCATCGCCCGGCTATTCCAACTCGCCCCCAATCCCGGAACGATTATGAGCTTGTGAGAAATAATATCACCACCTGTTGTTGATACTTTTAAATAATCAATGGATAACGAACTCCAACTTTTGCTTCCTCCCTGCAAAGGATTTCCCAAGATAATACTGGTTGGCAAACATTGGTTGTCTTTAGTCACAAAAAGAGAATTGTCATCCAAAATAACTTCGTAAATAAACCCTGTTTTTTTTATTTGTAAAATATGCCAAACAGAAATAGGTATTTCGATTGGCCGATATTGTCTATCAACAAGATCTCCATACTCAACAAAATGATTACATTGACCGTATTTACTTAAACTAAAGTCGTTATACATAAAAGTAGAATCGTCGTAAGTATCGTTCCAAAGAGAAAATTGATAAAAAGGATAAGAAGAAAACCCCGTATATCCAATACTTATACCATCACCCATGGGACCCGAACTATTATATTTAAATTTCACCTCAAAAACAGTATCTGCATTAGGCGGAAAAACTTCTGTTAATTTACTATAGACAACAGGAAAACCAAATCCATTGCTTTCTAGAGTCACAACACCATCTATAAAACTCACGCTACCCCCATTCAATATATAATTCCACTTTGAATCATCTTGATAATTAAATTCATCCGAAAAAATATCAAAAGCCTTAATATCATTAACACCAAACACAAAAAAAGATAAAATAAAAAAAACTACATATGAAAAAAGAAACCGTAATTTTCTTAGCATATAACCCATACTAAAAGGTGTAAAAAGAGAAGTCAAGTAATGAAAATCGCAATTTTCCACAACCTACAAAAAGGAGGAGCTTTAAATTTCGTAACAGAAACAGTTAGACAACTTAACAAAAAACATAACGTTGACCTGTATTGCTTCGAAAAAAATATCTCCACTTCTCTTTTTAATAAAACCCATCTCTCTAAACTTAATAAAACAAACAATGTCTTCACGTCAATGTGTCAAATCTTTTTCGAATTAAAAACCAAAAATCAAGAAATTGCCGACAAAATTAATAAAAAGAAATACGATTTAACAATTGTTTTCCCTTCCACGCTAACTCAAAGTCCTTATGTTTTGAGATATCTCAACCCAAAAAACGTCTCTATTTATATTTTTACCGAAACAAAAAGAGAATTCTATGAAAAAACAAATTACAAAAAAACATTAAAAAACCTAATCTGTAAAATAATTAGATTTCCCATCAAACACATAGACCGAACAAATTGCAAACACGCAAAAAACATTCTCTCCATTTCCCAATACTCAGCACACCTTTTATCTAAAATTT
The DNA here is from genome assembly GCA_018901355.1 of Patescibacteria group bacterium. Classification (GTDB taxonomy): domain Bacteria; phylum Patescibacteriota; class Microgenomatia; order UBA12405; family UBA12405; genus JAHIEZ01. The sequence continues at coordinate 2,673 of JAHIEZ010000094.1, forward strand.
ATAAAAGAAAATCGCAAGTAGTTTATCCAGGAATGAAATTTATCGCTCCAACAAAAATATTAACTAGCAACAACAAAAAACTTCTTTCTGTTGGAGTATTGCAAAAAATTAAAGGCCATGATTTTTCGATTAAACAAATATCAAAAATAAAATGCCAATTTACTATTCTTGGAAGAAAAAACAAAAAGGACGAAACAATAAAAAAACTAATTAAGAACAAAACAAACATTAAGTTGATACACGATGAAAATAATCAAAAAAAAGAAAAAAGATACAAAGAACACTCCTTTTTTCTTGCCAATCAGAACAAAGAACCTTTCGGCTTATCAACACTTGAAGCTACTAACTATAACTGCTATGTCTTTGGTAAAAATGAAGGAGGAACATCAGAAATAATAAAACATGGAATTAACGGTTTTCTCTATCCCAACAGAATTAAAACAAGCGCCAAGGCTCTCCAACAAAAAATACATCAAAAAAATGTCGTTATAATTAAAAACTGTAAAATAGATTGGAAAGAATCAACAGAGCACCTGCTTTACCTTTACCACTACCTCAAAAATGAACCTACAGAATAAAAAACACCACATCTCTCTTCTCTTGCTAACCAAAAACGAGGAAGATAACATTAAAGTGAATTTCAATTGGTTAAAAAAATGCCCAAACATAAACGAAATCGTCGTTGTTGACGATTTTTCCACCGACTCTACCATCTCTCAACTCAAAAAACTGGCAAACCAAAACTTAAAAATAAAAATATTTAAAAGAAAATTAAACAACGATTTTAGTCAACAAAGAATTTTTGCTCTTTCAAAAACCAAAAACAATAGAATTCTCTGGCTCGACGCCGACGAAACCCCCGGTCCTCAACTAATTAAGTTTCTTACCTCTTATAATTTTAGTTCAAAAAACAGTTTTTCTTTTAGGAGGCAAGATTTTTTTGCCGGCCACAAACTCAAACACGGTGAAACGGCAAAATTAAAATTTATCCGTTTTTTCGATAAAAGATATGGTTTATTCGAGCACCCTGTTCACGAACTTTGGATTTCTCGCCAACCCATCACTTTTTTACCCCTATTTATCTATCACCATCCTCACAAAAATCTATCTACCTTTCTTCAAAAAATAAATTATTACTCTGACATCAGAGCCCAGGAGCTTTATTCTCAAAAAATCAAAATCAATCTTCTTCAAATAATATTTTATCCGGGAATTAAACTTTTCCAAAATTATGTTTTAAGACTGGGTTTTCTCGACTCTACTCCCGGCCTAATCATGGCTCTTTTTATGAGTCTCCATTCATTTTTAGTCCGAACCAAACTATGGCAGAAACAATAATTCTCTTCATCATCATCCTTGTTTTTCCTTTCGGTCAATTGGCTCGGATAGACATTGATCAAATAAATTTCCCTCTAATTGATCTCCTCGTTCTCTTTCTTTCTCTTGCCAATCTAATCACCCACCTTAAACAAAAAAAACCTCCCCAAAACCTACCTCTACTTCTATTTTTAGCTTTTACCTGTCTGTCTTTTTTTATCAATCTTTATCGTTATCCTCTTGTTTCTTTCAAACCACTTCTTTATCTTTTGCGCCTCAACGCCTATTTACTTCTCTTAATTTACCCTCTCCAAATCGAAAAAATCCAAATTACAAAATTTAAAAAACTTTTCACTCTTTCTTTACTTACTACCCTTATTTTTGGACTGATTCAATATTTTTTTTGGCCGGACCTTACCTACTTTAGTAGTCTCAATTGGGATCCTCATCTTTTCCGCCTGGTCAGCAGTTTCATCGATCCTACTTTTACCGCCATTATTTTCCTTCTTTTTTTCGTCAAAATTTACTTTTGGCCCAAATCAAAAACTAAAATCCTACTTTTGTCCTTAGTTTATCTGGCCCTTGCTCTCACCTACAGTCGATCCGCCCTCCTCTCTTTTCTTTTTATTTCTTTTGTCATCTCTCGCCACCAACAAAAAACCAAAATTTTTATTTTCAGTCTGATTTTAGTTGCCAGTACTGTTTTTCTTCTTCCTCGACAAGCCGGAGAGGGAACTAAGCTGGAAAGAAGTTCTTCTATTCTAGCCAAAATAGAAAACTATCAAGAAGCCATCCATGTTAGTCTCAAAGCACCCCTAATTGGTCATGGTTACAACAACCTTTATTTTGCTAGAAAAATTAATATACCCCAATCACACGCTAATTTTGGCTTTGACAACAGTTTTCTCACTATTTTGGCTACTACCGGCCTTTTTGGTCTTTTGTTATTTTTAGCCGGACTTAAAAAATTTTTTCGGCAATCAACTTTTACCCAAAAAATCGTTCTTTTAGCTGTTTTTTGCCATTCTCTCTTTGCCAACTCTCTTTTTTATCCTTGGGTTATTATTTTCATCCTAATCGATCAGATATCATAAGTTATTTCTATCGTTTTTCTTGTTTCATTCCCTGCCAAATCCCGAGCCACAACCTCAAAACTATTTTTTCCTGACTGCAGTTGCATTTTTATTTTAAAATTTCCCCCGTCATCCACCATTGCCACCCGACCGTTAATGGTCACACTCACCCCCGACTCAGACCTGCCTATTATATCAAAATCATCATAATCTACCGTTAATTTTTCCTCTGAGGGATTTAACATTTCCAATTCCGGAGCTTTATTGTCAAATATCACTCTTAACACTTCAGACAAATTACTGCTTCCTCCTTTTTCTGTTGTTGCTATAGCACTAAATTCATTTTCACCTTCCGACAAATCCACCATCTCGAAAGTAAACTCTCCATCTTCCGGTACCACCATTTTTTCCAAGGCTACATCATTTTTCAGCAACTCTACATCGACTCCCGCTTCAGCCAAACCGAAAACCACTATTCTAGCACTATTTGTTGCTTCAAAGGGAATCATCAGTCGGGGAGCCAAAGGAGGCAAAACCCGATCTGTTTTTCCCTCTCCATCCTGTTTTTTTGCATTCCCCAAAAATATGGAAAATTTCACCAGCAAAGGTAGACCAAAAGCCACCACCAAAATAAAAAACAACACCGTCACTACTCCTAAAAAAACCGTTTTTCGGGTAATTGATTCTTCTTTGTTTTTTTCTAATCTTGAACGTCTAAACTCGGCCATAAATTATTCCTTATGCTATATTCTATCAAAAAAATTTTTGAGCCTACGGTCAGACTTGAACTGACAACCTATCCCTTACGAAGGGATTGCTCTACCATTGAGCTACGTAGGCAAAAAAGAGAGCGGCTAGAGGGAATCGGACCCTCGACCTATCCTTGGGAAGGACATGTTTTACCACTAAACCATAGCCGCGTTCATCAAAATTTTAGCACAATCAGTTTATTCTCTCGGTATCGTCAAAACCATCCCTATCTCCAGTAACTCCGGACTATTTAATTTACTTTTATTGGCTTGCCATATTCTCGTCCAAGCATAGCCATCTCCATAGGCTCTAACCGCCACCTCCCACAGACTATTTCCTCTTTCTACTTTATATTCTCCTCCTTCTATC
>JAHIEZ010000118.1 GCA_018901355.1 Patescibacteria group bacterium
CGGCGACCTTGTCGGAGAGGTTGGTTGCTTTTAAGCCTCGTATCTTAATCGATACGAGGCTTTTAGTTTAATAGGGGAGACTAATTTTTACCCTTGACATATTAGAGAATATATTGTATACTTTAATACAGAGAATTGTATAAATATATACAAGTAATTGTATGGAATATAGAATAGATAATCAAGGTTTAATGGATAGGCTCAGCGCATGGAATGGATTTCTTAAGAGAGATGTTCATTTAATTGCTTGCGGCGGGACTGCCCTGACGCTTTTAGGAATAAAGGCATCCACTAAAGATATAGATTTAATAGTTCCTGATTTAAGCGAATATGCTTATCTTATAGATATTTTAAAAAAGCTTGGTTATAAATCTGCTAGTGGTTCTGGCTGGTCAAGAGGAGACGGCTTTATTTTTGATTTGTTTAAGGGAAAGTTTGTACATACTACAGAGTTATTGGAAAGCCCTTTGAGTAAAGATAAGCATATTTTAATAAAGGAATTCGATAAAGTCTATTTAGGCGTTTTAAATTATTATGACATTATAATAACCAAACTTTTCAGGGCTGCTAGCGTAGATATAGAAGACTGCCTTATGTTATTGAGAAGCAAAAAGAGCGAGATAGATATAAAATATTTAGAAAAACGCTTCAAAGAAACAGCTTCTTTTGACGTTTCAGAAGACAGGGTAAATAAAAATTTGGAGCATTTTTTAAAGGTTGTTAAAGAAGAGAGACAATAATGAAAAAGGATAATCTTTTAAAGAGAGTTAGCGACTTAGGTTTTCCGCTTTTTGAAGCGGAAGAGGATAAAAAGGTAAATTTAACCTTGGCAGATATGGTTAAAACAAAAGGCCTTCGACTGTGGGAAGGATTTCCGGTTGTGTTAGCCAATAGCGCAGAAAAAGGATTATTTGATTATGAAAAAGTTAATCTGTATCTAAAAGAACCTGTCGATAAATCATGCCTGGTAGAGCTATTGGCGCTGTCGCTTGCGCTATATAAATTCTTTAATTTAAAATTTACATGGACTGATGGATTGTATAAATCTCTCGCAGATGTTGGCAAAAAAACATCAGAAAGGTTTTTAGATAGTTTAAAAAATTCTGATGAACTGCAGGTTGGTAACTATAGAATGTCTACGCATAGGCTAAAGGCGGTATTTACTAATTATTTTAGCCAATCGCAGGCGAGATTGAATGAATTACTCTCAGTGAAGAATGAGTTAGGCCTTGAATACGCGTTATCCCAAGTTTTTTCTCCAAAACAAAAAGAACTGTTTTTAAAAAAACTGAAAAGAGAAAAGTTATCCAAGACCGAAAAAGAATATTTCTCTAGAGTGGTAAAGAAGAAGGTTTTGGCTTTAGCTAATTCGGAACTTTATAACTTGTCTCAAAAGTTATTAAAATAAACGGACATGTCGAAAAAACTTTCAGTAGTTACAATCGCGTATAATGAAGAAGCCAATATCGCCGCGTGTGTGAACAGTGCTAAGGGCTGGGCGGATGAGCATATTGTGGTGGATGATTTCAGCTCTGACAGGACAGTTGAGATCGCGAAAGCGAACGGCGCTACAGTGTTCCAGAGAAAGATGGACGTGGAGGGTATTCACAGGAACTGGGCATATGCCAGGGCCAGGAATGAATGGGTCCTGAGCCTTGACGCGGATGAGGAAGTTACGGAAGATCTTAAGGAAGAGATATTAAGTGCTATAACATCCGATGAATTTATTGTTTATACGATCCCTTTAAGGACTTATATTGGAAGCCACTGGGTCCAACATGGCGGCTGGTATCCGGGAGGCAAGTTGAGATTATTCAGGAAAAGTTTGTTTAAATATGAAGAGGTAGGTGTTCATCCAAGGGCTATGTATGACGGCAAGTGCGGTCACTTGACGAAAGATATAATACACAAAGACTACGAGGATTTCGCGGAGCTTTTCAGGGGACTGAACGGACAGACCAGCCTGGAAGCCGAGAAGTGGTTCAATGAGAAGAGGAAGATAGGAGTTGGTAAGATGCTCTGGAAGGCCTGTGACAGGTTTTTCAGGACGTATGTCAGGAAAAAAGGCTATAAGGACGGGGTGGTGGGATTGGTGGTAGCGGTAAATAGCGCCATGTATCAGGTCTTAAGCTACACAAAATACTGGGAACTCCAGATAAAATTAAAACCTTGACAATAACAGTGTAATAGTATACACTTATAGGTGTAAAACAATACACCTATTTTATTAATTTCATCATAAGGAGAAAATAGAGATGTTTTCTGTAGCGTCAAAGACCGCCAAGACTCTTCTCGATTTTTACTTTTTGCATGAAGATGAGAGTTTCTATGTCAATGAAATAGTAAGGCGGCTCGGTTTAGACAAAAGAAACCTTATTAGAAAACTTAAGGAGCTCGAAAAAGAAGGGGTTTTTATAAGCGAACTAAGGGGGAATCAAAGATATTATTCGTTGAATAAAAAATTCCCTTTATACCAAGAATATAAGAATATCTTCATGAAAACAATTGGACTGGAAGGAAAACTCAGGAAACTTTTAAGCGGTATCAAGGGAGTTAATTCCGCATACCTCTATGGTTCATACGCTCAGGATAAGATGGATACTTTCAGCGATATCGATCTTATTGTAGTCGGCAGTCAGGATATAGTTTTTCTTCAGGGAAAAATAAATAAATTGCAAAAAGATATTGATAGGGAAATCAATATGATTAATATCAGCCAGAGAGAGTTTGATTCTAAAAAGAAAAATAGAGATCCTTTTGTCTTGGATATTTTAAAAAAGAAACATATTAAGATAGTATGATTAGATTTGATCCGAGATATTTTGTAACATTTAATTTTTCAGATAACCAGGTTATTCTTTATCTGAATAATGCCTTGAGAGATTTAACTATCGCGAAAGAAAATAAGCGGCCGGAAGTCAAGTTTAGCTATAGTTATAATGCCTTAATAAAAGCAGGCATTGCGCTTTTAGCAGGAGCAGGGAATGTCAAGGTCAGGAGTATCCCGGGGCATCATGTTAAGCTTATAGAAAAGATGTCCGAGGTTTTAAAGGATAAATCGATAGAAGAGACGGGGAATGCAATGCGCGCTAAAAGAAACAGGGATTTTTACGATGGCGGCGTATTTATTTCCGAGAAAGAGAGCTTGGATTATTATATGTTTACGGAAGAAATCTTGCTTAAGATAAAGAGGTTTTTAAGACAAAAGGAGGCGCGATGAGGGTTTTAATCACAGGCGGGGCAGGGTTGGTTGGCTCGCATGCGGCAGAGTATTATGCCAGTAAAGGCGATGATGTTATTGTAATAGATAATCTGATGAGATCTAATCTCTTCGGGTACGATAAAGAGAGCGTGGAATTCAACTGGAATTATCTCGCCCAGCTTGACAAGGTCAAGAGGATCAAAGGCGATATAAGGAATGAGGAAGATGTGATGAAGGCATTGAGTGGAGGCGTGGATGTTGTGATTCACGCAGCGGGCCAGCCAGGCGTGCCTTTGTCCGTCAAGATACCGCGAGAGGATTTCAGTATCAATGCCTACGGGACCCTGAACGTCCTTGAATGCACGCGTCAAGCCTCGCCTAAGGCTGCGTTTGTATATTGCAGTACCAACAAAATCTACGGAGAGAATGTTGACTCTATCACTCTCGAAGAAAAGGAAACAAGATATACATATAAGAGCAAAAAAGGCGTATCTGAGAGTTTATCCATAGATCTTACAGGCCATACGCCTTACGGAGTGAGTAAGCTCGTTGGAGATCTTTATACCCAAGAATATGCCCATATTTACGGCATGAAGACAGCAGTATTTCGTATGTCCTGTTGCTACGGCACGCGCCAATTTGGTTTTGAAGACCAGGGCTGGGTGGCGTGGTTTGTCATAGCGAACCTGACAGGACAGCCTATCGTGATTTATGGCGATGGTAAACAGGTAAGGGATTTGTTGTACGCAGATGACCTGGTCGAGGCGTATGATAAATTTATAAATAGCGATATACAGCACGATGTGTTTAATATAGGAGGCGGGCCGAGAAACACTACATCGCTTCTTGAATTTATTTCAATGATAGAGGGTAAGACAGGTATAAAGTTCAGAAAGGTCGAATATAAGGATTGGAGGCCCAGCGACCAGAAGGTTTACATCTCTGATATCTCAAAGGTTTCTAAGGCCCTTGACTGGAAGCCAAAGATAACTCCTGAAAAAGGCCTGGAGAAGCTGATAGAGTGGGTGGGCCAGAACACGAAGTTCTTCATATGACAAAAAGAGGAATTAGAGAAATTGGGATAATATGAAGGCTATATTTTTAGATAGAGATGGGGTAATAAATCGGGACCCGGGGTTCGGGGATTATATAAAATCCTGGGCGGAGTTTGAATTTCTGCCCGGCTCCATTGACGCCATAAAAAAATTAAATGAACATGGATACGAGATATTTGTGATTTCCAATCAGGCAGGGGTAGGCAGGGGACTGTATTCTCAAGAGGCGCTTAACGAGATTACAAAGAATATGCTGAAAGAAATAGAATCTCAGGGAGGTAAAATCAGGTCTGTTAGTTATTGCACGCATCAGCCGGACGCGGGGTGCGATTGCAGGAAGCCGAACACCGGCATGATTAAAAGGGCCACAAAGGGCCTGGATATAGATCTTAAAAATACGTATTTTATAGGCGATTCGCGTCTTGATATAGGCGCTGGGAAAAATATGGGCTGCAGGACAATACTCCTTCTTACTGGAAAAGAAGATCCCGCAGGTGCCAGGGATTGGCCTCATAAACCTGACTTTATAAAAAAAGACCTGAAGGAGGCAGTCGAATGGGTATTAAAGCACGCGCGAAAATAGTCGGAGAGTTATTTAGATTTTTGTGGGATAGAAAGCTCTGGTGGATGATACCTATCGTGGCGGTGCTTTTGCTGTTAGGCCTGTTAATATTTTTTACACAATCATCGGCCGTGGCGCCGTTTATATATACTCTATTTTAGCAGCGCAATAATGATATGTATAAAATAAAAAAGATCTTGATTGCCCACGCTTACGCGGGCATAGGTCACAAGAAGGCTGCGGAGGCAGTGCATAATGCCCTGTCAGGCTTGCCCGGGATAGATGTCCAGACAGTGGACACGCTGGATTACACAAAGAGTTTTTTTAAATTTTCATATCCCCGCGTATATCTGTTTCTTATAAACAGGGCCCCTTTATTGTGGGCGTGTTTATATTATTTATTTGACTTCAAGCCCGTAGATTTTTTTTGCGCGCCTGTCAGGAGATTTTTTCACAACATACAGGCAAAGAGATTTATAGAGTTCGTGTTAGAAAGAAGGCCTGACGTAGTCTTGTGCACGCACTTTATGCCGGCCGAAATAATTTCAGGGTTAAAGCAGAAGGGTATTTTTAAAGGCAAGCTGGTTATTCTTGTGACTGATTTCTTGCCCCATTCATTCTGGCTGGCGAGAGAATCGGATTATTTTATCGCTGCGATAGACAGGACAAAGAAAGATCTTATTAGGCGCGGCATAAAAGAAGAAAAGATAAAGGTCATGGGTATACCGTGCGATCCGGTGTTTAATGTTACAAAGGGCAGGGATGCCCTGATAAAGAAACTCGGCCTCCGCGAAGGTCTTTTTAACCTGCTTATAATGGGAGGCGGATTTGGCACAGGCCCTGTGCGGAAAATAGTCTATGCGCTTGGCTCAGAAGAAAGGAAAATAAGAAAGGCTGTACAGGCAGTAGTAATTTGCGGTAAAAATAAGAAGCTATACGAAGATTTAGAAGCGGCCAGTAAAGCGCTGGATGTGGAGTTAAAGATCTTTGGTTATATGAATAATATTGACGAATTCATGGAGGCGAGCGACTGCATTATTACCAAGTCAGGAGGCCTGACAATTTCAGAGGCCCTGTCTAAAAAACTGCCGATGATCATTGTCCAGCCCATACCAGGGCAGGAGACAAGAAATTGTAAGGTCCTTACGGGATACGGGATAGCAGTGCGCGCAAAAAGCGTCAAACAAGTCCTGTCAGGCGTAAGAGATTTTATAGATTATCCTGAGAAGATAATAGGCATGAAGACAAGGATAGGTCTTTTGTCTTATTCTGGAGCCGCAAAGGATATAGCTGATTTTATAACAGGGGACATGAAGTGAAAATAGACCTTAAGAAAAAATTTCCAAAAAAATTCTTTAGCATAATAAAACTGATTGGAGAAGCTGCTGATAAGGCAGGAGTCTCCGCTTATATTGTAGGAGGGCCTGTAAGAGACGCGCTGTTAAAAGTAAAAAATTACGACCTTGATTTTGCCATAGAAGGAGATGCCATAAAGTTTGCCAGGGACCTGAATAATCAGTTAAAAGGAGATCTGAAGTCGCACAGGACTTTTGGCACTGCCACGGTTTCTTATGAAGACATGAGAGTGGATATTGCCACTGCCAGGAGGGAGACATACAAAAAACCTGCGGCATATCCTGATGTGGAGCCGGCCGCTATAAAAGAAGATTTGTTTAGAAGAGACTTTACAATCAATGCCATGGCGGTCTCCGTAAATAAGAAAAACTTTGGGGAGCTTGTTGATTTTTATGGAGGCCATAAAGACTTGAAGAAAAAACTGATCAGGGTGATGCATGACAAAAGCTTTACAGATGACCCGACCAGGATCTTCAGGGCCGTGCGGTTTTCAGCGAGGTTTGGTTTTAAGATAGACCCGCGCACCAGAAAATTAATAAAAGAGGCTATTTTAAAAGGGTTGCTTGGAGAGGTCAATCGCGGCCGCGTCAGAAAAGAGGTAGGCCTTTTATTAAAAGAAAAAAAACCGCTTAAGTGTCTTCAAATATTTTCAAGGCTAGCGTAATGGAGGACGGGGAGGGAAGCGGTAATGAGCGTAAGGTCTGATAGAGTACAGGTGCAGATGAAAAAGGAGATTTCCAGGATATTGCAGGAAGACCTGAAAGATCCGCGCATAGGGTTTGTTACTATAACCAGGATAGACTTAACAGGTGACCTGAGGCATGCCAAGATTTATTTCAGTATACTGGGAGATGAAGCAAGTCAGAAGGCCAGCGAAGAGGGCATCAAGAGCGCGGTTGGTTTTATAAGAAAACTGATCGGGGAAAGGTTAAAATTAAAATATGTGCCCGAGATTTTTTTCATGCTAGACAGGTCTCTGGAATATAGCATTGGCCTGGAAAAAACATTTGAAAGGATACGCAATGAGCGTGATGACAATAAAGACAGCGATAAAGAAATTCAATAAATTTCTCGTATCGGCCCACATAAATCCAGAAGGGGACTCCATAGGGAGTCAGATCGCGATGGCATCTTTGCTTAAAAGGCTTGGAAAGGGCGTTGTAATCCTTAATGAAGGCCCGGTGCCGCATATCCTGCAGTTCATGAAAGGAACAGAAGATGTAATGAAAGAGATGCCAGCCAGTTTTGATACGTTCGACGGCGCCAAAACTCCGCCCTTTAAGGCAGGAAAACAGGCGCCGCTCAGTATCAACCCTGAGCAACCCCCGGTTTTTAAGTCGGGGTGCGTCGAACGGGTTGATTTTGAGGCGGCTATTATACTGGATTGTCCGGACTTGACCAGAGTGGGCAATGTGGTCGAGCATATTGCCAAGGGGAAAAGTATCATAAATATAGACCATCATGTCTCGAATGAAAATTTCGGAAAATATAATTGGGTGGACATAGAGCGTTCAAGCGTTGGTGAAATGGTGTTTGAGTTGTTCAAGGAGTTTAAATTAAAACCGGATTACGACGACGCAGTAGCAATCTACGTGGCCATGATGACTGACACAGGCTCTTTTAAATACAGCAACACTACTTCCAGGACTCATCGCGTGACAGCCGAACTTATCGAAGCGGGGGTAAGGCCTTATGAGATATACGGGCGTATATATGAGACGAATAGCATCCAGAACACACGCCTTCTTGGCGAGGCGCTTCAAACCTTAAAGGTCAGTGATGACGGAAAGATAGCTTGGCTATGGGTCACCAAGGAGATGCTCAAAAAGACAAAGGCGTCTCTGGAAGGTACTGAGGGCATAATAAATTTCGCGCGCTCAATAGAAAGTTCGGAGATAGCCATCCTTTTCAGGGAGACCGGCACTGAAAACAGGGTAAAGGTGAGTTTTCGTTCCAAGGGAAATATAGACGTGAATAAGCTTGCCGCGTCTTTCAGCGGAGGCGGGCACGCCACTGCGAGCGGCTGCACGGTGTTTGGTAAGTTAGAAGAGGTAGAAAAAAAGGTCTTGATCAAAGCATGCGAGATGTTCGAGGCTTAACCTCGAACATCTCGTGTTCGAGGTTAAGCCTCGAACATACGGGAGCGATATGAATGGGATGCTGATCGTAAATAAGCCAGCCGGGATTACCTCACACGATGTGGTCGATGTCATCAGGAGAAAATTTAATATAAAAAAAGTGGGTCACACAGGTACGCTGGACCCAATGGCAACAGGTGTCCTTGTTATCCTTATTGGCAGGGCAACCAAGTTGTCAGTCACTTTTGTTAATGACGACAAGGAATATATTGCTACGCTCTTTCTTGGCAAAAGCACTGATACGCAGGATTCGACAGGGACAATAGCTGAGGAAAGATCTATCAATGGTAATGGCCTAGATATTGATAAAGTAAAAAAGGTGATGGATGAATTCAGAGGAGAGATAAAGCAGGTCCCTCCGATGGTGTCTGCGAAAAAACACAAAGGCAGAAAACTGTACCAGCTGGCGCGAAGAGGAGAGACAGTGGCCAGGGAGCCACGGTCCATAAAGATACACGAGATAAGATTGCTGGATTTTAAACTTCCTGAAATAGTGTTTCGCGTTAAGTGCACAAAAGGCACTTACGTCAGGACACTATGCGAGGATATCGGCAAGACAATAGGTTATCCCGCTCACATGTCAGCGCTTGTAAGGACAGCCTCGGGCAGATTCACGCTTAAAGAGGCCAAAGGATTAGAGGATATCAGTGAAAAAGATATACGCCGCATATAAAATCAGAAAGACAGTGTCTGTCATAGGGGTATTCGACGGCGTGCATCGCGGCCATCAGAAGATACTCAAAAAAGCTGCAGCCGTTTCATGCAGGACAGGAATGAAGAGTCTCGCGATAACGTTTCATCCGCATCCTCGTGAAGTCCTGAATCCCGATCTAAAGATACCGCTTCTTACATCAACCACGCACAAGCACAGTTTGATAGGGAAAACAGGGATAGATCTTCTGCTTGACTTAAGATTCACGAAGAGTCTCGCGATGATGAGGGCTGAAGATTTTGTCAGAAAGATACTGGTGGATAGGCTGGGCATCAGGGCCCTTGTGGTAGGAAA
>JAHIEZ010000095.1 GCA_018901355.1 Patescibacteria group bacterium
AAAATGAAGCCGGCTTTAGTTGAATCCGGGTATATTGGCTATATTGACTTAAATTGTATTGTCAACGGTAACGGTATTTACCCTTTGGAATTTACCAGCCGATTTGGCTATCCGACTATTTCCATCCAACAGGAAGCGATGATTAGCCCGATTGGGGAATTTTTGGCGGGATTGGCAAGAGGAGAAAATGTGGATTTGAAGGTAAAAAAAGGATTTCAGGTGGGAGTGAGAGTGGTGGTACCTCCCTACCCCTTTAGAGATAAGAAAACTTTTAGCTCTTATTCCAAAAGAGCGACAGTGGTGTTTAAAAAAAGCGATAACTTGGAAGGAGTACACATTGAAGATCTAAAAATAGTCAAAGGAGAGTGGGTGGTAACGGGTAATGCGGGAGTGACCTTGATTGTGGTGGGGACGGGGCTAACAATGAAAGAAGCGCAAAGACAGGTCTATGCCAGAATTCAAAACATTTTAATCCCCAATATGTACTATAGAAAAGACATCGGCGACCGTTGGTTTGAGGAGAGAGATAAGTTAATGATGTGGGATATTATTTAGCAGTGATTAACGAGTGCTAAATGGAGTAGAATTTTTTTATGGAAATGCCTAAACTAACCGAGCTGGCGGTAGTAACAGATGAGAAAAACGGGAAACTGGTGGTAGAATTGGCAAATTAGTTCCCGTAGTTCAATGGATAGAATATCGGCCTCCGAAGCTGAAGATGTGGGTTCGACTCCCACCGGGAATACTAAGTCAATTACGAATTAGGAGACAAGGTGCCAAGACGTTCTGACAGTAAAACCGAGGATTTTAAATTTTCTGTCAGGAGGGAGAGAGACACGTTCTTTTCTTCGAAGAAGCAGTCCTGTGTCTTCCCCGGTAACGGTTTCTCGAAGAATGATATTTCCCTTTGGAGTAAGAACTAAATCAGAACTTTCTGATAAGCCAGAAAGAAAATCATGGGTACCCTGCAAATGAAAACTTTCACCCGGAAGATATTGTCTTGTTTTTGTTGTGGTTCTACCTAAAATTGTTATTTCTCTGATTTCTTTAACTGATGGCATAAAAAATTTAATGTTTAATAATGTTTCTTATTTTACCAAAAAGACAGTAGTTGGGTTGGATTTGGTAGAATTTGGAGTGAAAAGAAAGCTGATAATAGTCGGAGTTTTGGTTTTGATGGCGATGGCGGGAGCAAAAATTTTTTTTCAGCCGGTGGCAGTGGTAGTCCCCCACCATGATGTGGTGGCTGAAAAAAGATCAGAATTGTTGAGTAAAATTGCAAAAAAAAGATGGTTGACAAAAACCATAGTAATTATCGGGCCGGATCATTTTTCACCGTTTCAAAAACAAATTTCTTTTGCCGAGACTAAGTGGAATTTGAGTAACGGAGAGATTGAATTTGATAACCGGTGGAAAGAGGATTTAGAAAAAGTGGCAGAAAAAAGAAATGGTTTGATGAAAAATGACCATGCTATTTTTAATTTGTTAACGGATATAAAAAAACTGTGGCCAAAGGCAAAAATCGTACCAATACTAATAGGACAAAAAAAGGGAGATTTGAAAGGTTTAGAAAGGGTTTTGAAAGACAAGTGCGGATTTGATTGTTTGCTGGTAGCCTCGGTAGATTTTTCGCATTATTTGCCATATACACTGGCGGATATACACGATGATGAAAGCATAGATGCTTTGGCCAGGTTGGATGGGGAAAAACTTTTAAAAATGGAAGTGGACAGTCCCCAATCGTTGTGGTTGATGGCAAGTTTGGCAGAAAAGAAGAAGGCAAAAAGATGGCATTTCTTTTGGCGGAGTAATTCGAGCAAAATGGCCGGATTGCCGGAGGCGGAGGGAACTTCTCATGTAATGGGCTGGTATGGTCGGGGGAAGATGAGAGAAAGTAAGGATCCGGAAACTTTCTTGGTGATAAAAGACAAAGAGAATAAAGAATATTTGGGAGAAAGATTTTTTTGGGGGACGGATGAAGTGCTGGATAAATGGCCGGAAGAAATAAAGTTAGACAGGGAAATTGACTGGGAGAAGGAGGCGGTGGCGGGAGAAATAAAAGACGGAGAGACAAAGTTAATATTCTTGCCCTGAATAAGTTCA
>JAHIEZ010000096.1 GCA_018901355.1 Patescibacteria group bacterium
CTGCCAATTTCACTAAACTTGTCTTATCATGCAACTCCGGCACCACCGTCGTTCTAAATTCATACTCCACCCCCGATTCCAAAATCGTCCTAATCGATTCCTTAATTCGTAATTCGTAATTCGTAATTTTTAATTTGGTAATTTTTTTATAATCTCCAAATTGTCCTTTTACATCCATCGCCACCATGTCCAAAACCTTCTCTTTCAACAATTCTTCTAGTGTTTCTGGCCTGCTACCATTAGTATCCAGTTTTATTGTCAAACCCGTCTCTTTTATTTTTTTACAAAAATCAAGAAGGCCCGGTTGCAAACACGGCTCACCACCGGTAATGCAAACTCCTTCTAAAATATCTTTTCTCTTTTTTAAAAATTTGAAAAAATAATCCTCCCCCACCAACTCCACCTCTTTTCCCCCAACTAAGTCCTTATTATGGCAAAACGGGCAAGCAAAATTGCACCCTTGTGTAAACACCGTACAAGCCAATCTACCCGGAAAATCAATTACGCTAGTTTTTTGCAACCCCCCAATTCTCATGCCACTTTGTATGTCGTTCTCATCCTAAACTCTTCCGCCTTACCATCATTCCACTGGCTCACCGGCCTCATATAACCCACAATTCGTGAGAACACCTCACATTTGCTTCTATCACTATTTGTTACTTTCTTTTTTGTCATGTTTTTTTATTTTATAAATTTATAATTTTATTTTTTTTCTTTCCACCCGATTTCTTTGTCACACTTGGGACAATACTGCCACTCGCCCTTTATATATCCGTGCTTTGGGCAAATAGAGAAAGTTGGCGTTACCGAAAAATATGGTAATTTATAATTTTCTGCCACCTTTCTTACTAGCTTCTTTGTCATCTCTGCCGTTGGCAAACTCTCTCCCAAAAAGCCATGTAATACCGTTCCTCCGGTATATTTGCATTGCAACTCATCTTGATGATCCAAAGCCTCAAACAAATCATCCGTTGCATTCACCGGTAAGTGAGTTGAGTTGGTGTAATAAGGCACTTTCTCTCCCGCCGTTTTAATATCCGGATATTTCTGTTTATCCAATCTGGCAAAACGGTAAGCCGTCCCCTCTGCCGGCGTTGCTTCCAAATTAAACATCTCCCCCAACTCTTTTTGATAAATCAAAATCTTATCTCTCATATAATCCATTACCTCCAAAGCAAAATCCTTCCCTTCAGGCTCGGCAATCGTCTTACCCATTAAATTTATCAAAGCTTCGTTCATCCCATTTATTCCAATAGTATTAAAATGATTCCGCCAATAAACCCCATTTCTCTTATAAATATCCGATAGATAATAAGAACAATAGGGATAGAGATTTTTTTCAGTCAAACTTTCCAGCTCCGCTCTTTTAATCACCAAAGATTCTTTGGCCAAATCCATCCTCTCTCCTAAAATAGCAAAAAAACGGTCTTTGGCTCCCTCCATACTCTTTCTGTCTTTGGCTGCCTCATAACCGATCCGAGGCAAGTTAATCGTCACCACTCCAATTGATCCCGTTAAAGGATTAGCCGCAAACAACCCCCCACGTTTCCGCAAAACTTTGTTAGAAAGCCTAAGTCTACAACACATACTTCTGGCATCCTCCGGATCCATTTCTGAATTTATGAAATTGGAAAAATAAGGCACTCCATATTTTCTGGTCATTTCCCAAATTGGCTCCAAATTTTTATTATCCCAATCAAAATCCTTGGTAATCGAATAAGTTGGAATCGGAAAAGTAAACACCCTCCC
Source organism: Patescibacteria group bacterium (assembly GCA_018901355.1). Classification (GTDB taxonomy): domain Bacteria; phylum Patescibacteriota; class Microgenomatia; order UBA12405; family UBA12405; genus JAHIEZ01. The sequence goes on from JAHIEZ010000096.1 coordinate 1,750, forward strand.
TTGGGCATCCCCCTCCATCATCACTTCCGCAAAAACTCGGTTTATTATGTCAATTTCTTTTTGATAATCCTTATACTTGGCATTAATCGCTTTGCCTCCAATAATCACCGCCTCCTCCGCCACCGTCTTGGTTGGCACCAAATCCATTGATATATTTGTAAATGGAGTATTTCCCGACACAAATACCTTGCCTTTTCTCCTAGCAATCACCGTTTCATTTTCAGTATTCGGACACCAAATCACTCCTTCATAATCAATTTTCTCTACTTTCTCAATATAAGTGTCCTGATGACGAATTAATCTGACAACATAAACAGGCTTTGTCCCAATCGTTGGCTCTCTAACTAATACCGTCGATCCATAACCGGCATTACTGGCAATCATCTGCAAATCATCTACCGTTTGTCTTTCAGAACAAGCTATTTTATTTTTTTCAAAGCCTTCTGCCTTAATAAAAGTCTCCAAAAAAAGTCTTGATTGTCTCTGGCTCATGTTCAACAAAATTTCGGGTACAAACTTAACATTACTTTTTGAAAACCATCCATGTATTTTTCTCGAAGATTCTGCATTAAGTCTCATTCTTTGCACCGGCTTTCCCAAACCCTGTTGTTCATATTCAGAAAACTCCAAGTCAAACTTTTTCAACAAACTTTTTATTTCTTTATAATAATTTAGATTAACAATCTTTGATTGATAAATACTTACTCGATAACAACACCTACTCTTACCCGGCCTTTCTATACTACCTTCCCCAATTATCCAAGCCATCAATTTTATTTGTTCGTCACTAATTTCAATATCTTTTTGTTTGTTGACACCAAAAATCGGCACCATAAACGGCGATTTCATTTCCAACACATTTTCTATCGGTTCCAAGACAAAACCACCACCAAATTTCCTCCTTACCACCCGATGTTTAGGTGAAATAAGTTGATCCTGAATTCTATTTTTTAAACGATACATTTCACCCTTATATTTTTTAGCAAAAACTTTTTTTACTTTTTTATCTTCAATCTCCCCTGTTTCAATATTAAAAGTCTTAATCGTATCACCAATTTTAACTTCATTATGTTTCTTCCAGCCATCAACCCCTAAAATCTCCGTATCTTCCGAAAAACATTGGAATCCGACCCTTGTCGGTACATTCATATTAAACAAAAACTCCTGCATCAATTGTTTCACCTCGTCACAACTTAACTTGTCATGTCTGATAAATGGCGCCAAATAGGTATCAAAATTCGACATGGCCACCGCTCCCGCCACTTCCCCCTGCAAAGTATAAAAGAAATTAACCAATTGCCCCAAAGCGCTACTCAAATGTTTTGGCGGTTTGCTGTTTACCTTACCCGATACTCCCCCAAAACCTCTGATCAAAAAATCTCTAAAATCCCAACCGGTACAGTATGCCGATAAAGACGACAAGTCATGTATATGCAAATCCCCCGTCCGATGTGCCTTCCGGATATCCCGATTATAAATTTTGTTCATCCAGTAATTGGCCGTAATAATCGATGACACATGATTATTCAATCCCTGCAAAGAATAAGTCATATTGGCATTCTCTTTAACCCGCCAATCCGATCTGTTTAAATATTTTTCAATCAGCTCATCACTGTCTACCAAACTACTCACCCCTCTTAATTTTCGATGCAACTCTCTGTATAAAGTAAACGCCCGCAAGGCATCATCCATTCCTCTTTTTTCCATTTCTGTTTCAATTAAGTCCTGCACCTGCTCCACCTCCGGCACTATAGTGCTGTTAAACCTTTTTTCCATCTCTGCCACCACCGTATCTGACAAATTCTCCGCCATTACCTTATCTCCTGTTCCCGCCGCCTTAAACGCCCCCATAATCGCCCGGGTAATCTTAGCTTGTGAAAAAGCCACCACCCGTCCGTCTCTTTTCTTAATTCTTTTTATTAGCGATTTTGCTTTTTTTGCCATTTTTCCCCAAATTAATTAATATTTTTTTTAACTCATCCACCGAATTTACATCCAAATAAACCGTGGCAAAGCGAAAATAAGCCACCGGATCCACATCTTTAAGTTTATTCATCACCATCAGACCAATCTCGCGACTCGGTATCTCCACACTTTCCCAATTTAGTAACTTCATTTCAATTTCATCAATTAGTTTGGATCTCTCTTCCTTTGTTAATTTCCAACAAGCCTTTTCAAAACATCTTTCTAATTTTGCTCTGTCATAATCCTCTTTTGTTCCGTTTTTTTTGATCACTTTTAATTCCACATTACCTACTTCTTCATAAGTGGTAAATCGTTTACTGCACTTTAAACACTCCCTTCGTCGTCTGGTCGCCTTACCCTCTTTAGCATCCCGCGACTCAAGTACATTTGATTCATCAAAACCACAATAAGGACACAACATTAGGTTATTTTTTTAATTTTTAACAAAACACTATTCATAGTGAATATCCATCATCATAACCACTACCCCCAGTGTCTGTCAACTAGAAATTACTATTACAAAACCACTCAAATTCTTTTTTTTACCCTAGACTTGTAACTTACGGTATAATATCCTCATGTCTAAAGTCCTTATCTTCTTAAGAGAAGTTCAAGCTGAATTTAAAAATATCACTTGGCCTACAAAAAACACTTTATTGCAACTAAGTTTTGTGGTAATATCAATCTCGATTGTCATTTCCCTTATCTTGGGCGGATTTGATTATCTTTTTACTAAATCATTTGGCTTACTTACTAAACCCCAGGCCAAACCGACAGAAGTCGAGATTTCCACTCCTTCTGCCGAGCCTCTCTTAAAAAACCTGGAAAATTAAAATGGCTATTAAAAAAACAAAAAAAGACAAAAGAAAGCAATTTCTTTTCAAATTAACCGATCAAACCCCCGGCATTGACGCCGCTTGGTACGTTATCAACACCTATTCCGGTCACGAATACAAAGTAATAAACGCCCTTATTACCCGTATTAAAACCATGGGTCTTTCCGATAAAATATTCCAAGCCATTGTCCCCATTCAAAGCAAAATGGTTATCAGACGCGGTAAAAAAATCAAAACTCAGGAAAAAACCTTTCCCGGCTATGTCCTAATCCAAATGGAAATTACCGATGATTCCTGGATTACCGTCCGCACCACCCAAGGAGTTACCGGTTTTATCGGTATCGACAACAAACCCTCCCCTCTTTCTCAAGAAGAAGTAGATAAAATCTTAAACACCATCATTGAAGACAAGCCCAAATTCCAAACCAGCTTTTCTCTTGGCGATGTCGTCAAAATTACCAACGGTGCTTTCACCGATTTTATCGGCACCATCGACAACATCGACAAAGAAAAAGGCAAACTTAGGGTCTTGGTTTCCTTTTTTGAAAGAGAAACTCCGGTTGAACTCGACTTCTTACAAGTTACCAAGGAGTTGTAATGGCCAAAAAAATCTCTGCTATTGTCAAACTGACCATTCCCGCCGCCACCGCCAATCCTGCCCCTCCCGTCGGCACCGCCTTGGGTCCTCACGGTATCCAGATCATGGAATTCTGCAATGAATTTAATACCAAAACCAAAGATCAGGCCGGCTCTCTCATCCCCTGTGTCATTACCATCTATGAAGACCGTTCTTTCACTTTTGTCACCAAAAAACCCCCTATTTCTGACATGATCAAAAAAACTCTGGGTTTAGCCAAAGGTTCTGCCACTCCCGGTCGGGATTCTGCCGGTAAACTCAATGACACCCAAATCACCCAAATTGCCCAAAACAAAATAGCTGATCTGAATACCTCCAACCTTGATGCTGCCAAAAAAACCGTTATTGGTGTCGCCCGTTCCATGGGAATACAAATTAAATAATTATGGCCAAAAGAAAAACAGACAAAGCAGTTAAAGAAAAAATCGAAAAAGTAGAAGAAACAAAGGTTGAAGTCAAAAAAACTTCTAAATCTGCTAAAACCATCAAAATCCGATCCAAAGCCTACAAAAAAGCCAAGGCAAAAATTGACGTCAGTCAATTTTATCCTCTTGATAAAGCTATCAAACTAGTACAAGAAACCTCGTTTTCTAAATTTGACGGCAAAATTGAAGCTCACGTCAACACTTCTTTGGAACCCGGCAAAATCGGTGAAATTAGTTTCCCCTACCTCAAAGCCGAATCCAAAAAAGTAGTTATCGCCACTGACTCAATTATCAAAGACATTCAAGACGGCAAAATTAACTTTGATATTCTCATTGCTACTCCTCAAATTATGCCAAAAATTTTGCCTCTGGCAAAAATTTTGGGACCAAAAGGCCTCATGCCCAATCCTAAAAATGGCACCTTAACCGATAAACCGGAAATTGCTCTCAAAAAATTGTCTGCTGCTGCCACTCCTCTGCAAACAGAGAAAAAAGGGCCCCTCATTCACATCGTTGTCGGTCAAGTTTCGCAAAACGAAAAAGAATTGATAGCCAATGTCAAAGAACTGATAAAAGCTGTCAATCCCATCAAAATCAAAAAACTGGTTCTCTGTGCCACCATGGGCCCCGCTATCAAAGTTGAGATCAAATAGCCAACTCAATAATTTTATCTAATAATTGAGAATAACTCATCCCCTCTGCTATTGCCTCCTTCGGTAAAAGAGATTGTGAAGTCAAACCAGGTATCGTATTTATCTCTAAAACATAAGGTTTTCCATTTTTAATAATAAAATCTACTCTGGCAAAACCTCTACAGCCAATCGTTCTAAATATCGCCATCGAATCCCTCTTTACTCTTCTCTCCACTTCACTAGAAATTCTGGCCGGCACAATTTCTTCACACTTACCTGCGCAGTATTTTGCCTCATAATCAAAAAAATCGTTTTTAGGCTCTATCTCAATTACCGGCAAAGCTCTCAAATCATCATTACCTAAAACTCCACAAGACACCTCTGTTCCTTCAATATATTCCTCCACTATTACCTCTCCATATCCTCTCGCCAATTCTATTGCTTTTTTAAAATCACCTTCTTTCTTCACCACACTCACACCCACACTTGAACCTTGATCAACAGGCTTAACCACACAAGGAAGATTCAACTCTATTCCTTTTTTATAAACTCGCCACTCAGGTATAGCTACACCCAAGTGCTCTATCACTCTCTTGAAAACTATCTTGTTCATCCCCACTGATGAAGCCAAAAATCCACTACCGGTATAAGGAATTTTCAAAAAATCCAATATTCCCTGAATCAAACCATCTTCTCCATCTTTCCCATGGATAACTATAAAAACTACACCCGTCTTTATTTTTAACAACAAAGATAAATCATTATTCAATATCAATTCTTCCACTTCATATTTTTTCCTATCCAGATTTTTCACCACCTCTCTTCCTGATAACAAAGAAATTTCCCTCTCTGATCCTCTTCCGCCCATCAAAACTGTTACTCTTAACTTTGACACTCCTTAATTGTAAAATATAGCTAATGAAAAGTACACTTTCTTTATTTTTTCTCTCTTATCTCCGTTTTTTTGCCCGACTTCAACTTGCCAAAATAAAACTTATTCTCCATCTTCAACGCAAAAACATGGACATTATCGGAGTTACCGGTTCTGCCGGCAAAAGCTCTACTGTTCGCGCCATCTCCACCGTCCTTTCTCCTCATTTTGCTACCAAAAACACTTCCGAATCTAACTCCGAATCCGGTATCCCTCTAAACATTCTTGGTTTGTCAATTAAAAATTACTCTCCCATCAACTGGATTTTTATCTTCTTTGCCACTCCTTTTAGTTTAATTTTTAATTGGAAAATTTACCAAATCTATATTGTTGAAATGGGCATTGACTCCCCCAACCCTCCTAAAAACATGGATTATCTTTTAAGTATTATTCGCCCCAACATTGCTGTTTTTCTTAATGTTAATTCCGTTCACGCCCAATTTTTTTCTTCTCTTGATCAAATCGCTCAAGAAAAAACTAAACTTATCAATTCCTTACCCCAAACCGGATATGCTTTTATAAACCTCTCCGATCCCTTAATCCAAAAATATGTCAAAACAAAAGCCAAAATTATTCCCATCAAAAAACAACCTTTCAAACTAAAAAAGAAATTTCCCCCCGTCTACCAAATTTCTTTTAATACCGCTCTTCAAATTGCTTCTCTTTTCCAAATCTCCTCCACCCAAGCCATCCACTCCCTCAATCTTCATTTTAACCTTCCTCCCGGCCGTTCAACTATATTACCTGGCCTCAAAAACAATACTATTATAGATTCTTCCTACAACTCTTCCCCTACCGCCTGTCTAGCCATGCTTGATTTTCTCTCCACTTTTCCTGCTCCTCGTCTTGCCGTTTTGGGTGATATGCGCGAGCTGGGAAAATCCTCGCCTCTTTCACATCGTCAAATCTATCAAAAAGCTCTAAAAACATCAGACACTATCATTTCTGTCGGACCGGAAACTAAAAAATACTTTGGACCAAAGGCCATAAAATTTGATTTTTGGTGGCAAGCCTCTGACTATCTTCAATGTCACCCCGCACCGGCGGGGTCTACAATTCTCATTAAAGGTTCTCAAAATACTATTTATCTTGAAGAACTGGTCAAATCTCTACTTAAAAATCCTTCTGATTCCAAAAAACTCTGTCGTCAATCTCCCTACTGGCTAAAAACCAAACAAAACTTTCGCCTTCGTAATTCGCCTGCCCCGCCACTGCTGGGGTAATTGATTACTTAAACTCCTTCTCTTTCTTCATCTGCTTCTCTATCAACTCTCTCAAAAATACCGATCGGGGAATCATCTTGTGCTGTGCCACCCAGTCTAAATAAGTCAAAATCGCCGGACTGACAAAAAAATTAAATCTCACATCCACCATTGATTTGGCTTTTTTCATCGCTCCTTTCAATACTTCCTCTACTGTCTCTTCTTTATATTTAACCACCTGTAATTTTGAATTATTTATGCCTGACACAAAATAAGACTCTTCTCCTTCTTTACACAAAGCCACCACCGGCTTGTTCAATTCCAAAGCCTTGCCGATGACATAACCCAAAGTCATACTGTGTCCCGACACCTCCACCACTACCACCTCACTTTTCCGTACATAATTCATCCATTTTTTAAATCTATCTGTTCTTTCTGTTTTTTTTGCTTCGTAAAATTCCTTCACTCCATCCTTGACCAATTTCTTGACCAAATCGTCTATCATTTTGTTATCCCTGGCTAAATACTCATAAATTTTTCCAAAAACTGCCGGCCTCTCTTCTATTGAACGGGGGGATGCTAAAAAATATACCTTCATTAACTTCCTATTATAACAAAAATTTTACTCAAACTCCCCAAAAAAGAACTTAGCATCCAATTTCACTATCTCTTCCCAATTTTTACTTAAGTTATGATCATCTCCTCTCCATTGATACAATTTGATGGTTTTATTTCTTTTTATCAGCTCCCTTTCCACCTCCTTTTGCCATTCCATCTTACACCAATAATCAGCCGTTCCCTGATGAATTACCAAGGGAAAATTAACCCAGTCATAATAATTTTCAAAAACGTAGCGTCTGATATCGTAATATTTTTCAAAATCAGAAATTGCCTTTTTTACTGCCTTACCTCCATCATCCAAATCATCCACCGTCTCCAATACACTTGCCGGAAAAGGATTGGTCATCGGTGCCCACAACACCATCGGTATCCTTTCCCCCAAAATTTCCCCCACCGATAAAGCAATCTGGCCTCCATTACTATGCGCCCAAATACCAATCTTTTCGGCATCTACAAAATCTAAAGCCTGAACACTGGCAATCAAATCCAGGATCGCCGGTACTTTTTCAAATCTTGCCTCCAACATATCCAAAGACTCCTCGTCACTGCCACCAAACCCCAAAAAATCAAGACTGACTGTCACCAAACCTACCTTTGCCAACTCATCGGCCACCCGCCAACTGCCCGATCCCGTATAGTATCCCTCCTTATCCGCATACCCCCGAATCATTACTATAACCCCACACCTGTCATCCTGAACTGCCGTAGGTCCCTTTAGGGAATTCAGGATCTCTTTGTCATCCTGAACTTGGTTCAGGATCTCTCCAATCTGAGATTCCGGATCAAGTCCGGAATGACACAACCAAGGAACGTTAATCATCCCCGCTATTTTCTTCCCCTCACTTTCA
>JAHIEZ010000097.1 GCA_018901355.1 Patescibacteria group bacterium
ATTCATTCGTAACAAACCCCACGTTAATGTTGGTACCATTGGTCACGTTGATCATGGCAAAACCACCTTAAGTGCCGCTATTTCAAAAGTTCAGGGTAACCCCAAATCTTACGCCGATATTGCCAAAGGTGGTACGGTCAGAGACGCCTCAAAAATCGTTACTATCGCCATCTCTCACTTAGAGTACGAAAGTGACAAAAGACATTATGCCCACATTGATTGTCCCGGCCATGCTGATTATGTTAAAAACATGATTACCGGTGCCGCTCAAATGGATGGCGCTATTTTGGTTGTCTCCGCTCCCGATGGTCCCATGCCGCAAACCAGAGAGCATGTTCTTTTAGCCAATCAGGTTAACGTTCCCGCTCTGGTGGTTTATTTAAACAAAGTCGATTTAGTCGATGATCCCGAGTTTTTAGATTTAGTAGAAATGGAAATCAGGGAATTACTCAAAAAATATGACTTCCCCGGAGATGACATTCCTATCATCAGAGGTTCGGCTCTTAAGGCTCTTGAGGGTGACGAAAAAGCCATAGAATCCATTAAAAAATTAGTGGAAGCCCTCGATAATTCTATTCCCGAGCCCAAAAGAGACCTGGACAAGCCCTTTTTAATGGCGGTCGAAGATGTCTTTTCCATTAAAGGTCGGGGTACTGTTGCCACCGGAAAAATTGATCAGGGTGTAGTCAAGGTCAACGACGAAATAGAAATTGTTGGCTTGCGTGACACCAGAAAGTCCGTGGTTACCGGAGTAGAAATGTTCCACAAAATTCTTGACCAAGGTCAAGCCGGAGACAATGTCGGTATCCTTCTTCGGGGTGTTGAAAAAGAAGACATCGAAAGAGGTCAGGTTTTAGCCAAAATTGGCACCATTACTCCTCATACTGAGTTTAAGGCCGAAATTTACCTTCTTAAAAAAGAAGAAGGTGGTCGACACACACCTGTCTTCACTGGCTACAGACCTCAGGTTTTCATCCGTACCACCGATGTTACCGGCGAAGTTTCTTTACCTGAAGGGGTAGAAATGGTTATGCCCGGCGACAATGCCACTGTTACCGTTAAATTAATAAAAGCCGTTGCTCTTCAGCCGGGTCAAAAATTCGCTCTTCGCGAAGGTGGTTTGACTGTTGGAGCCGGTAGTATTACCGAAATTATTAAATAAGAATAAAAAAAATGCCCAAAGGTAACCGCATTCGCATTAGACTAAAATCTTTCGACCACCGCATCATTGACGAAGCGGCGGCCAAGATAGTTGAAGCGGCGGTTACCGCCGGGGCCGAAGTCCAAGGCCCCATTCCCCTCCCTACTCGGAGAAAAATAATCCCCGTTCTGACCAGTCCTCACACTGACAAAGACGCTCGGGAGCATTTTGAGCTTCTTACCCACAACCGCCTCATAGATATCGTCAATACTAGTTTACGTATAGTGGACAGTCTTCAGCATCTCGATCTTCCTTCCGGTGTCGAAATCGAAGTTAAAATGTAACCATTTATGATCTCTCAATTTTTTGTGAAAAAAGGCAGAATGTCCAGTCTCTTTTTAGATAATGGCCGTCGTCAGTCCGTCACCACTTGCCTTTGTCCTCCCATGACGGTTTCTGCCATTCTTGATTCTGCCAAAGAAGGTGTTTCCTCTCTCCAACTAGCCTACGGCCAAAAGAAACGTGCCGACAAAGCCACGGCCGGTCGCCTTGCTAAAGCCAAAATAAGTCAAATTCCCAAAGGTTTTGTCGAATTTGACATAGAAACCGATCAAGCCCCGGCTCTGGGTTCAGATATAACCATAGACACGGTTTTTGCCACCGGAGATAAAATTAGAGCCAAGGGCAAATCAAAAGGTCGGGGTTTTGCCGGAGTTATCAAACGTCACGGTTTTCATCGACAGGGTCTTACTCGTGGTCAGTCAGACAGAACTAGAGCTCCCGGATCTATCGGTGCCCAAACTCCCGGAAAAGTCATTAAGGGTAAAAAAATGCCGGGTCATTTCGGTAACTCCACTTTTACAATTGAAAATCTAAAAATAATTAGTATTGATAGCAAAAAAAATACGATTTCTATTGCTGGTCCTCTTCCCGGTCACATCAATTCCTGGCTCACTATTTCAAAAATGGCATGAAAATTAAATTATTTGACCTCAAATCGCAATCGCTAGGGGAGATCTCTTTGCCTTCTTCTGTTTTTGAAAGCAAAATTTCCTTATCTCTTATTGCCCAGGCCGTTCGGGTTTATCTCCATAATCAAAGAAAAGCCAGGGCCAAAGCCAAATCCCGTTCCGAAGTTAGGGGCACCACCAAAAAAATGTGGGCCCAAAAAGGTACCGGTCGGGCTCGTCACGGTTCTGCCAAAGCTCCTATTTTTGTTGGTGGAGGTGTGGCCCAAGGTCCTTCTGGCAAACAAAACTACAAACTTAAGCTAAGCAAAACCATGAGAAGGAAAGCCCTCCGCTCTCTTTTATCTCAATTTGCTCTGGAAAAAAATATTATTTCAATTGACAAGCTAAGCTCCCTTGTTCCCAAAACCAAAACAGCCGCTAATTTGATCAAAAACTTAAGACAAAAAGACGAAAATCTGGCAAAAAGCAAAAAAATTGCTATAATCACCTCGGCTCCCAAAGCTAAGGTAAAAAGGGCTTTTTCCAATTTACCCTTTGTTACTCTTTTAAATTTAAAGTCTTTATCGGTTTATGCCCTTAGTCGTCAAAATTTTTTAATTTTCTCTCCTAAAGCCATCAAGCTTCTTTCCAAAAATGAGTCATAATAGTTCCAACCAAATTATCATCAAGCCAGTTATTACCGAAAAGGCCCTGCAGGATAGAGATTTTTTCCGCTACCATTTTTGGGTAGCTCTTCATGCCAACAAAGCTCAAATTGCCAAAAATTTCTCTCAAATTTTTTCCGTCCCCGTTTTAAGTGTCAGGACCCTTATCCTTAAGGGCAAGCAAAAAACTGATTGGAAAAAAAGACAACTTTTTTGTCAGCCTAAAAGGAAAAAAGCCATTATTTGTCTTGCCAAAGATCAAACCATCAAAATTTTGTCAATTAAAAAATAAATGCCCAAAAAATATTCTTTAAAAACCATCAAAAAGAGACAATCAGGCCGTGACTCTCGTGGTCATATCTCTATCAGACATCGGGGCGGAGAACACAAGCGCTTTTTAAGAAATATCGATTGGCGTTGGGCCTTTACTGATATTGAAGCCAAAGTAGTTGCCCTCGAATATGATCCCAATCGAACCGCAACTGTGGCTTTAATCGTTTTCAAAAATGGTCATAAATCCTATATTTTAGCTACCGAAAAACTCAAAGTTGGTGATGTTATCATCAATGCTCCCTCAGCCCCTATTAAAGAAGGCAATCGTCTTTGTCTTGAAAACATTCCCGTCGGTGTCCCTATTCACGGTTTAGAATTTTCTCCGGGTAAGGGTGCTCAAATAGTTAAAACTGCCGGTTCTGTCGCCTATGTTCAAAGCGTTGAGGGAGAAAAGACTGTGGTAAAATTACCTTCTGGCGAGATTCGGATTTTCAGTTCTCAATGTCAAGCCAGCATTGGCCAAGTTAGCAATGCCAATCATTCTAATGTCAAACTTACTAAGGCAGGAGATCGTCGCCATCGGGGCTTTAGACCTACTGTTCGGGGAGTGGCTCAGCATCCCGATTCTCATCCCCACGGTGGAGGAGAAGGTCGCAGTTCTATTGGCATGAATCCAAAGACACCTTGGGGTAAAACAGCTATGGGTAAAATTACTCGTAAGCGCAAAAAAGGTTCTAACAAATTAATTATTAAACGTCGAAAATAATGTCTCGTAGTTCCAAAAAGGGTCCTTATGTTGATCCAAAACTAATCAAAAAAATTGCCAAGTTTGGTCATAAAACCATTAACACTTACTCCCGATCCAGCCAAATTCCTCCCGAATTTGTTGGTTACACTTTTGCCGTTCACAATGGTCAGAGATTTATCGATGTTTTTATTACCGAAGACATGGTTGGTCATCGTTTGGGAGAATTTTCTCCTACTCGAAATTTCCGAGGTCATGGCCGCATAGTTAAAAGAGTTCTGGAAAAAACCTAAAAATGGCAAAAACTATTCAAGCTCCCATTTCTACAACCAAAATCGTTTCTTTTCTCAATCGAAACATCAAGATTTCTCCCCGTAAACTAAGACTTTTGGCCAACACTATCAAAAAATTAACTCCGGCTACGGCTTTGACTCAATTAAAGTTTATTAACAGTAAGTCAGCCAGGCTTCTTTACTCTTCTCTTCGTTCTCTTATTTCCGATGCCAGCCACAATCACAATCTAGATCCCGCTACTTTCTTGTTTGACAAAATTACCGTTGACGATGGTCCCAAATTTAAAAGAATGGACAAGTCTCACAGCTCTCGTTTTTCTCGCGGTTTAATCCAAAAAAGACATTCTCGTTTATACATTTCTCTTAAGGGAGAGGCAAAAAATGGGTCAAAAAGTTAATCCTATCAGTTTTAGGCTAGAAACGGGCGACAATAGTCCTCAATGGCAATCTTCTTGGTATGCCAACAAAATTAATTTCCCCAAGTTTTTAATTCAAGACAAAAAAATCAGAGACTTTATCCAAGACAGACTTTATTCTGCCGGTATTGTTGCCATTCGGATTGAAAGATCTACCAAGTCTGTAAAAATAAAGCTTATTGTTTCCCGTCCTGGTTTAGTTATTGGTCGGGGCGGTAAAGAGCTGGAAACTACCAAAAAACAAATTCAAGCTCTCTTAAAAAATTCCAAACAAGCTATAGACATTCAGGTTGAAGAGTTCAAAAACACTGATCTTTCAGCCAAACTTATTGCCGAAAAAATAGCCTATCAATTAACCAAACGCATGCCTTATCGTCGGGTTGTTACGGGAGCCATGGAAAGAGCTGTCAGCGCCGGAGCCAAAGGCATCAAAATTGTCCTCTCCGGCCGTATCAATGGAGCCGAAATTAGCCGTCGGGAAAAATTTTCTCAAGGCACGGTCCCTCTTTCTACTCTCCGTTCTCAGATCGACTATCACCAGTGTCCTTCTCTGACCCGTTCTGGTTATATCGGCGCTAAAGTTTATTTATGTTTAGCCTAAATTAATATGCTCCAACCAGGTCGCACCAAATATCGAAAACAGTTTCGTGGTAAAATGCGAGGCAAATCAAAAGGGAGCCAGGTTTCTTTTGGTGATTATGGCTTAAAGTCTTTAGGCAGAGGCTGGATTAGTGCCAACCAAATAGAAGCCGCCCGTCGGGCTATTACTCACTATACCAGCCGAAATGGTCGTGTTTGGATCCGTCTTTTTCCGGACAAACCGATTACCCAAAAAGGTGCCGGTGCCCCTCTGGGAGCCGGAAAAGGCGATGTCGTCGGTTATGTTTGTGTCGTCAAACCCGGTAAGGTTATGTTTGAAATCGGCGGGGTAGAAGAAAGCATCGCTCGCCGAGCTCTCGGTTTAGCCGCTTCTAAAATATCTCTTAAATCAAAAATTATTAAAAGAAAATGAAAAAATCAGACAAGATTGTTTATCAGCAAAAAACTCTCCCTGAATTAAAAAAGGAGATTGTTTCTCTTCAAAAACAATTAATCGAAGCCAAAATTAAACAAGGTAGCGGTCAAATGAAAGACACTTCTCTTTTTAAAAAAATAAAATATCAAATAGCTCTAATGTTAACCCTTATTTCTCAAAAGAAAAATGAACCCAAAAAATAATCCTAAAAACAGTCCAAAAGACTCCGGTAAAATTTTTACCGGCCAAGTCGTCTCTGACAAAATGCAGGACACTATCACCGTTTTGATAGAATACAAAAGTCGCCATCCTCTTTATAAAAAAATTGTTAAATCCAGCAAAAAAATCTATGCTCAAAACAATCTTTCGGCTAAAATGGGAGACGTGGTCAAACTGGCCGAGTGTCGCCCTTTAAGTAAACTCAAACGTTTTACTACTTTAGAAATAATCAAAAAATGATCCAATTGAGAAGTATTATTATTCCCGCCGACAATTGCGGAGCCAAAAGAACCCAAATTATTCATATTTACGGTGGTTCAAAACACAAAAGTGCCACCATCGGAGACATTGTTTTAGCTGCGGTCAAAGTAGCCACTCCTCATGGTATTGTTGGCAAAAAAGATAAAGTCAGAATGCTTATCGTCAGAACTAAAAAAGAAATCAGCCGCAAAGACGGCTCTCATATTCGTTTTTCTGATAATGCCGGTGTTATAATAGATGCTCAAAACAATCCTCGCGGATCCAGAATTTTTGGCCCTATTGCCCGCGAAATTAGAAATTCGGGTTATACCCAAATAGCTTCTTTGGCCAAGGAGATTTACTAATGAAAATAAAAAAAGGCGACAACATCATTGTTCTTTCGGGTAAAGACAAGGGTAGAACCGGTCAGGTTCTGGTCTGTTTTCCCAAAAAAAATCGTCTTATTGCCAAGGGCCTCAATATGTTCAAAAAACACGTTAAAGCTTCTCAAAATCAAGCCGGTGGCATTATCGAAAAAGAAAGATCTCTGCTCGTTTCCAAAGTCGCTCTTATTTGTCCTCAATGCCAAAAAAAAACCAGAATTGCCTATACTGTCGATAAATCCGGTAAAAAATATCGTCGTTGTCGTCGCTGTCAGGCCATTATTAACTCTTCAAAAGCAGATAAATAAAATGTCAAACATTAATAATACCGCCAAAGCCACTCTGGTCAAACTCTTAGGAGAGAAGAGAAACACTTTTTCTTTTCC
>JAHIEZ010000109.1 GCA_018901355.1 Patescibacteria group bacterium
ATGGTACGGTATCCCTTGACCCCACCCGCGTTGGACGAGACGCCAGCCGCATCGCCGATGAGGTGATTGCCCATCTCTCTGGTCTGGTCGGCGCGAAGGTGACGGTCACTCTGGAGGTCGAGGCGGATATTCCCTCCGGTGCGCCGGATCATGTCGTCCGCACCGTCACCGAAAACAGCCGGACGCTGAAATTCACGAGCCAGGAATTTGAGAAGGAATAGGGGACACTGTTTCTCGGAAGCGGGGCAAAGCAAACATGAGAATTGATTCGATAAAAATCCGCAATTTTCGCTGCTTTCCGGAAATAGAAGAAGGCAGCTGGGGGGTACAGTTTCGACCCAATGCCCATCTTAACCTGATTGTCGGACCCAACGGTGTCGGGAAAACAACCATCCTTGACGCTCTCGATCTTGTTTTAAATGCAGAGAATCGTTCAAACCAATCTCTCATTACGGAATACGATTTCCCCAATTGTGATACGAGCAAGCCGCTATACATTGAAGTGACATTGATTGATCTTGGAGAGGCCCGCGGTGAATTCGCTTCGGACATTCAGTGGATTGACCCTGCTGACGGGATATTGGTGGAAGAAAAGGAAATGCTTCCTGATAACAATTGTCATCGGGAAGCGGTTATTGTGGCACTGGAAGCCTTCTTGGATGACCGATCGGGCGCCATTGAATGGCGCTGGTTGCTTCCAAAATTTCCAGCCACTTCAATTGAAAGCGCGAAGGAACTAAGAAGATCTCAGCATCAGGCTTTGGGGTACTTCCGCGTCCGTCCGACAATATCTGCGGGTGCATTCACATTTGGCCATTATTCAGTTCTGGGCCGGCATCTGAGAAAATTGCAGTATCGATTGGGGAAACTGCCCAAAGGCTTGAGAGGCCAGGCGGACTTGCCAACGTGTTCACTATCTGATCCACAGTGCTCAACCTGCTCATTCAGATCCGATTGTGTTCCGAACAGGGAAGATGATGTTCCACCTTCCGCCCAGAATTCCTTGCCAACAATAGGTACGGTTCTCAATGAAATAGTTTCCAGTGCGAAAAAAGTGCTGAGGGCTTCGGAATGGACTGAGATGCAGCCAGGTCTCGGTCCGAGATATGGTGGCTTGTCCTCAGCTCTTGCCGCTCTTACCTTAGGTTTGCGGCATAACTCGGATCTGAATCAGGCATTTATACCGTTTGACCGACTTTCGGCGGGTGAAAAATATGCCCTGTCCTTTTCTTTGGCAAAAGCGCAGATTCCCGGAGAACGTCCGCCTGTCATAGTAATTGAGGAACCGGAGACTGCCCTATATCCATCCGCTATTTCAACACTGCTCCGGGAGATCCAGGCCATCCCGACGGGGAAGGAGCCGCAGATTATTGTCTCAAGTCACTCCGAATCAGTTCTTCGTTGTTTCATTCCGGATGATATCTTTATTATCGAGAAAGGACACGGCCCCAAGAATCTGATGGATATTGTTCGCGGGATAAAACCCATGGGGGGCCATTTCCAAAAGCCGGAATACCTTATAATGCCAGGAGGCCCAAGCGTGCTCTTTGCCGATAAGGTACTGGTTATGGAGGGGGCGCGTGACGTGGTCATATCGGGTCACCTTGATCGTTTGGCCGCAAGATGCGCGGCAGTTTGTGCCGTTTCTCATGTATCCTTTGCCACGAGAGGGTGGTGTGTGTTCCATGCTCTAGGTGCTGATCAAATTATGGACTGCGTTCGTGTCTTCAACGCCCTTGGCAAAATAACGGCAGCGCTATTTGATGGGGATGACCCTGGCCGCAGGTACGCAGAACAAACCAAAGATATCTGTCCGACCTTTGTGTATCGTTCCTGCAATTACACAGATCCGGCGCTTGAGGAAGCATTGCTGGCAGGTTTGCCACCGGATGATGCAAAGCGAGTCCTCGATGAGTTTGACAATTGCCCATTATGTCCTATGGGCACACCCACAAAATGTTGGACGCTAAAAGGCGGATGCACAAAAGGCGACAGGGAGGAAAGAAAAATCCTTCTCCAGAGCCTGTGTTTGAAAGTATACGATGAGAAGGGACTCTTCCCACCGGCTTTTAAAAATTTGTTGAACCAGATTGATTCAGCCACACCTGGTAAGGTGTATGACCTGAATGCTGACCAATGACATAACTTCAAACCCCGCCAATACTGACCAAAGACAGGCTGCCCTAAATTCGGAGGCAAGGGTCCGTTTGATTGAGGGTGCCCCGGGCGTTGGCAAGACATATTTTGGTTGTCAGCTTGCCCAATACGAATTCCAAGCTCATCGTGCAATTAAACAAAGCTATCAGTCAGTGTTGTTCCTCACTTTTGCCCGGAATGCCGTGGCAAGGATCCGCCAGGCATACCTTGAGCAAACCTGCATCTTGCAGCCTGGTACAATCCGTCGAGCGGTGAGTACTGAATCGCCCGTGGCGAGTCGAGTGCGTATTGATACCTTTGCCGCGTTCTTTTGGTGGCTTGTTGACTCATATGGGCGTTTCGCACCTGGCGGATCTCGCCTACGTCCATGGTTCATAGGCTCCCGGAAGACAGGTGCGGATTTCGTCCCAGAAGGTCACACAGGATACACCTTTGATGAACTGAAGGAGTGTGCTCGTTCGATCCTGCGCGTCGAAGCCGTCCAATTATTGGTTTCCGATGTCTATCCCCTGGTGATAGTTGATGAGCATCAGGATATCGATCTCACTCTCCACAAAATTACCGTTTTACTTGCCAAGGGTAGCAACCTGGTACTCTTGAGAGGGCCAGGACAGTGTATCTATCGCGGCTTGCACAAATTTAATCCCGATGAAGTACAGAGGCGCACAGATGTCGATCTTCAGCCACAACGCTTCAGGATATCTTCACTCGGTATGGGCCAACAGAGACACTGTGGAGAAATCGGCGCGTTCCTGTCTCAGTACGATAATAACGGCACGTGTACTTACGATAACGTGCGAGTCCAACGTCAGCTTAAGCATCTGCAAACAAAGAATGGAATCCCCAACCCACTCGAGACACACATCGCAATTGCCGTTCGTGACATTGGAGACCTACTCAAAAAAATATCTCCCCATAAGAATTTATTTAGCGTTGCGGTTCTTGCCAGCACGAACCGAGCTGTCGCCCAGATTCATAAGAGGATTACAGATGGTAGTTCAACATACAACCTGAGACCAAGGAGGGCCACACCGCTATTCGATGACAGCCTTCTGCTCTATTACGGCCGGCTCGTTCTTCAGTTGCTTGATGATCACTGGATCGCTCTTGAACGCCGTCCAATCGATGAAAGTTTGGTCGCGGTAGCCCTGGCGTCGTTTTCCAAAACAGCCGATGACGTGTCTAAATCATCCTATCAGGATTACCTTCCGGTCGCTCGACAATTGTCCTGTCTGGTAAGTGGAATGACGAGACCTGCATCAAAAGCTGACCCAGCTGCAAAAATCGATCGTGACCTGGATAAAATTAACAACTATCTGCATGCCACAAAAAATAAGCGACCTATGGGAACACCTCAGATGCCATTTACGAAGACGGACTCCAGCCTACTAACATTCTTGGGAGACAGATTTGTAGCGTCAATCAAACCTTTGATAAAATCCTCCGGTATAATGAACATCAAAAAGGCAAAGGTGGTCTTTGAAAAAGCGCTTCAGCAAAGAATCATACTTGAGAAGCTGGGTGTGCAAAGGGGTGTAGAAGTCATGACGATACACAAATCCAAGGGCAGGGAGTTCGACGCCGTGGTATTGGCCCTCGAAAATGATCATACGGCGCTGTGGCGTAACACCAACCGTCTGGCGGACGAAGAAATAGACGATCTCTATCGTGTCGCGATCTCAAGAGCCCGGGACGCTCTCATTGTCGTGGCGTTCAGTGACGCGCTTACCTTAACCAAGTC
>JAHIEZ010000011.1 GCA_018901355.1 Patescibacteria group bacterium
AGATTTAAAACTCTATACCCTTTACTCTCCTCCCAATCATCCTCCGGGTACGGTTCAGGCTACCAAAGCCGAAGCCAAAGCCGCTGAAACAGCCGAGCATCATCAATAGCTTTCAATTTTTTCTCTGATTTCTCACCCGGTCTATTTTACTCAACAGTTTTTTTCTCAAGCGGATAGTTACCGGCGTCACATCTATCATCTCGTCACTTTCAATAAAATCCAAAGCCTCTTCCAGGCTATATTTTATGGCCGGTGACAGCACTACCGCCTCATCATTACCCGAGGCTCTCATGTTGGTTAACTGTTTGCCCTTGCAAACATTAATATCCAAATCTCCCACCACCGGTCTCAACCCTACCACCTGTCCTCCGTAAACTTCTTCCTTTGGTTCCACAAAAGTTGCTCCTCTTTTTTGAGCCAAATTCAACCCAAAAGCCAGAGCCTTACCTGATTCAAAAGCCACCATTACCCCGTTTCTTTTACTGGGTGGTCTGCTTTCTATGGCCTCAAAACCCAAGAAGATAAAGCTCAACAATACCTGTCCTTTCGTTTGCCCCATCAGGCTACTGCGCAAACCCAAAGCATTTTGTTCACTTATCTTATAAACCATTTTACAGCTTCCCTGTTTGTCTTCGCTCATTTCCAAAAGTTGTCCCCGTCTTTTGCCCACTTCGGCGGCAACTGCCCCTACAAATTCTTTGGCAATCAAAATCGTCATTTCTTCCCAGGGCTCACACACCTTTCCTTCAACTTCTTTCAACACCACCTCCGGTTTACCTACCTCCATGGCATAGCCCTGTCTTCGCAATCTTTCAATCAAAATGGCCAAATGCAATTCCCCTCTACCAGCTACTACTACCCTGCTTGGATCGTTTTTATTTTCCTCCAATCTCAAACCCAAATCTGTTTCCGCTTCTTCTTTTAGTTTGGCAATTAGTTGTCTGCTGGTCAAAAATTTTGCTTCCCTGCTGGCAAACATGCTACTGTTAGCTCCAAAGCTGGCTTTAATTGTCGGTTCGGTTATTTCAATAGAAGATAAGGCTTTTTCCACTGTCATATCAGCGATGGTTAAGCCTATTTTTAAGTTATCGCTTCCGGCCAAATAGACCACCTCTCCGCTACCGACTTCCTCCGTCTCTACTTTTTCCAAGCCCTCGTTCATATACATTTTTTCTATTTTAAACTTACCCTCAGTCTTGTCTCCCTCTCCGATTAATTTTACCCAAGCATTTTTTTTGATTTTTCCGCTTTTTATTCTACCCACTGCCAGTTTTCCCAGGTATTCATTTCTTTCAAAAGAAGATATCACCATCCTAAAAGCACCTCCCTCATCTTTAATGGCGCTGGGAATGTTTGCCAAAATTGAATCCAAAAGGGGACTGATATCTCCCTTTTCTTCCAAACTGGCAGGCATTTTTTCAAATGATTTTCCCTGCCGTCCGATGGCATAAATTATGGGAAAATCCAAATTTTCCGAACTGGTGGCCAAACTCAAAAAAAGATTTTCTACTTCTGTTATTACTCTGTTTACATCTGCGTCTTTTCTGTCAATTTTGTTGATGACTACAATTATTTTCAATCCGGCCTCAAAGGCTTTTTTTAAGACAAATTTAGTTTGGGGCATTGGTCCCTCAGCCGCATCTATTATCAGCAAGGCTCCGTCGGCCATGTTCATCACTCTTTCCACCTCACCTCCGAAGTCAGCATGTCCCGGCGTATCAATAATATTTATTTTTATATCTTTATAAAAAATAGAGGTGTTTTTAGACAAAATCGTTATTCCTTTTTCTCTTTCCAGGTCATTGCTGTCCATTATTCTTTCCTGACCCATTTCTTCCTGATTGTCCCGGAAGGTGTGAGTCTGTTTGAGCATGGCATCCACCAGGGTGGTTTTGCCATGGTCGACGTGGGCAATTACCGCTACATTTTTTATATCCTTTACTTTGGGCATTCGGTCATTATACAACTGTCAGGCTCAAAATTAAAGCCGATAATTCCGAAAAATCTTTCTTAAACCGGGAGCTCTTTATCTATTTTTGCCAGCCACCGGCTTATCTCTATCCGCTGAGGACACAACGCTTCGCATTTTTTACAAACCACACAGTTTCGCCCTCTTTCTTTTTCTGCCAATTCGGCGTACATTTTTTTAGCCTCAGTCAAATCGTAAAAAACCTCTTTACCGTTATAAATTTCAAAAATTTTCGGTATATTTACTCCTCTTGGACAAGGCAAACAATATTGGCAATTGGTACAGGGGATTGGTTGAATTTTTTCATAAGCCTTTTCAATTTTTTTAGCTATTTTCATTTCTTTTTCACCAAATAGGCCAATTTTTGATTCCTCCGCACTTTTTATGTTTTCTGTTACCTGCACTAAATTACTCATCCCACTTAGCAGTAGTGATACTTGGGGATAGTTCCATACCCATTTTAAAGCTCCATCCACCGCTGTTTTTACTCCTTCTATTTCTTGCCACATTTTTTTGATATTTTCCGGTGGTAAAGCCAGTTTTCCTCCTTTCAGGGGTTCCATTACCACTACCGCCAAACCTTTTTCGTCAGCGTATTTCATGCCTTCTATTCCTGCCTGAAAATTGGTATCCAGCAAATTAAGTTGAATTTGACACATGGTCCAATCTTCAAAGCCGTCTATTATTTTTTTAAAAGTAGCCAAGTCATCGTGAAAAGAAAAACAAATATGTTTTATTCTTCCGTCCTTTTTCGCCTCTCTGGCCTTTTCCAAAAGTTTTAAATCAAGCACTTTTTGCCATTTTTCCTTGTCCAAGGCGTGAAGCAGGTAAAAATCCACATAATCAGTTTGCAGTTTTTTAAGTTGGCTATCTAAAAATCGGTCAAAATCTTGACTTTCATTTACCAGCCAAACTGGCAGTTTGGTTGCCAGTTTTACTTTTTGTCGGTAACCGTCTTTTAAGGCTTTACCTACCGCAATTTCGCTCTTACCTTCGTGGTAGGGGTGAGCCGTATCGATATAATTTACCCCGCCATCTATAGCCGTTCTTATCATTTCAATCGCTTTTTCCTTGTCTATTTTGCTTTTATCTTCACCGATAATTGGTAGTCTCATCGCCCCAAATCCCAGAGCCGAAGTCTTCCACTCTAATTTTCCAAATTTTCTGTATTGCATTGCCTATTATAACTTAATTTTGTGACCCCGCCGGGAATCGAACCCGGGTTTTCAGGATGAGAACCTGATGTCCTAACCGCTAGACGATGGGGCCGTCTATCTTAAAATCCCCTATATTCTACCAAAAAATCGCTACTTCTCTCCAAATAAGCTAAACTAAATAAAGTGTTTTTAAAAAAGAAAAAAATCAAAAACAGGGGTTTTAGTCTATTTGAGATTCTAATTGCCGCTGTCGTTCTTTCTCTTCTTGTTTTGACTGCCGTTCTCAATATTCCGGCTCAAATGCTCCGTCTTCGCGATACCAGAAGAAAAACCGATCTCCACAAGATAAAAAATGCCCTTATCAGTTTCAGCCTTATCAAAAGCGTTTATCCCGACAATCTCCCTTCTTGTCAAGAAGATTTTAATCTTGGCAACAATCTGCTTTTGCTTTCCTTTCCCTGTGATCCCAAAACTAAATCACCTTATTTATATCAGCATGGAGACGACTGGTTTAAGCTTTATACTAATTTGGAAAAGACCGACGATCCTGTTATTTCCTCTCTCGGTTGTGACAATGGTTGTGGTCCTGATTGTGCCTACAATTATGGTACCAGTAGCACCAACGTTTTTATCGATAGATGTACTCCGCCAGATATCATTTTTGCCTGCTCCCCCGGCGGGGGACAAGAAGGAA
>JAHIEZ010000002.1 GCA_018901355.1 Patescibacteria group bacterium
AGGGCAGGATGTTTTTCTTACCAGTCATTATTACATTGTTATAGAAAAAAATACCTTTGTCAACAAAAAATCCCACCGCTTTAGCGGTGGGATTAAAAAGTAGACAATTTTTACCTGACCATTTTTTTGATCTTGGTGCCCGGAATATATCGAGGCATGCGGCGGGCGGCGATTTTTTTGGATTCTTTTGTTCCAATGGCCCTAATGGTTTTGGCCTTGAACATTTTGGTGCGGAAGGTACCAAAACCAGAAAGTTTAACAACTTGACCGTTGGAGAGTGCCTTCATGATTTCAGATAAGAAGGACTCAACGGCCTGCTTGGCAGCTTTTTTGCTCAAATGAGCTTTTTGGGCAACGATTTCAATGAGATCTTTTTTGGTCATTGTTTTTGTTAATTTATAATTCTTTCTAATTTTAGCGAATTATTGGCCAAATGCAATACTTACTCGCTTTTTTTCACCGCATTATTTTTGATTTTGTTACCGGTCACTATGCTACTGGTGCGTAGCTCCCGGATGACCGTAACTTTAATTTGACCGGCCCACTTGGCCTCTTCCTCCAGCTTGTCAGCAATATTTTGAGAAAGAACGGTAGCCTGATCATCATTAACCTGACCGGGGTCGACAATAACCATAACTTCCCGACCGGCTTGATAGGCGGCAACACTGACAACTCCGGGGAAATTTTTGGCGATTTCTTCAATATTTTGCATCCTTTTTAAATATTCCTCATGAACTTCATATCTAGCCCCGGGACGAGTGCCGGAAGCGGCGTCACCAATATGAACGATAACGGATTCGATGGAAGAAAATTCTTTATCTTCATGATGTTCGGCGACACAATCCAGAATGTTTTGAGGGACTTTGTATTGACGTAAGAGATTAACTCCTAAATCGATGTGTGTCCCCTCTTGCTCTGTCACTACCTTGCCAATGTCGTGAAGTAGCCCTCCTAATCTGACAACCTTAACGTCGGCGTTAAGCTCTTGAGCGACGGCGACGGCTATCTTGGTCACTTCGATGGTGTGTTTGGCTAAATTTTGACCATAAGAAAATCTAAATTTATATTTGCCGATTTGTTTGATTAAATCGATGGGGAGGTTATAAACACCAACTTCTTGGCAAATTCTCTTGCCTTCATCGACTAAAATTTTATCCATTTCGTTTCTGGTCTGTTCGACTAAACTGGTTATTTTAACCGGCTGGATGCGACCGTCTTTAATCAGTTTTTGTAGAGTAATTTTGGCTATTTCTCTTCTGGTAGAATCGAAAGAAGAAATACGAATATCGTTGCTTTCGTCTAATTCCAACTCAACACCAGTGGCTTTTTCAAAGGCACGAATATTGCGTCCTTCCCTGCCAATGATTTTCCCTTTGATACTGTCGTTGGGGAGAGTAATGGTGGAAACCGTGTATTCGGCAACGTAGTCGGTAACACCGTGTCTGATGCTGTCAACCAAAATTTCTTTGCCCAACTCTTCTTCTTTTTGACGAAGA
Source organism: Patescibacteria group bacterium (assembly GCA_018901355.1). Classification (GTDB taxonomy): domain Bacteria; phylum Patescibacteriota; class Microgenomatia; order UBA12405; family UBA12405; genus JAHIEZ01. The sequence goes on from JAHIEZ010000002.1 coordinate 1,497, forward strand.
GTTTCTCTGGCCTCAGTAATTTTTTGAGCAATCCAGGCGGTTAATTTTTTTTCGGTGCTACTAATAATGACTTTTTTGGCCTGATCTAAGCTTAGGTTGGAAATATTTTCCAGTTTTTCGAGCTGTTTTTTGTAAAGCTGATCTAAAGTTTCGGCCTTCTCTTGGGTTTGGCTTTTTTGTTTATCGATATCTTTTTCTTTTTCAATAAGATATTTTTCTTTTTCGTTTAGAGCTGATAGCCTTTGAAAAATTTCTCTTTCTTTTTGCCTAAATTTGAGATTGATCGAAAGAGCGGGTGGGCGAGACGGCTGAGGACGAGCTTGAACTTGAACCTTGGGCGGAGGTGAAGACGGCCGAGGAGAATAACTGACTCGATTTTTGGCAACAGGACGAGCGGTTTTTGGGCGATGAATCGGGTGAGAAGAAGGAGTTTTTGGGGGGATAACCTTGCCAATTCTAAATAATCTTGAAAACAATTTAATCATGTAAACCTCCAGATATTACTTTGACGAAGACAGACGATTCAGTTTAAAAACTAGGACGTAAGAAAAAACGAGAATAAAACATAAATGTTGTCTATCTGTAACTTTAGAAAGTAATATAAAAAATTATAAATTTTTGGAAAAGTCTTGTTTATTTTACGAAATATTTGGCCAATCGTCAATTACCGCTTTTATATCCAGGTAGGAAAAGCCCTGTCTAAGAAGAGAAGAGATCAGTTTATTTTTACTTTTATAATCAGATAAGTCGGGAAAACGATGGATTTTTTTGGTCAAAATTTTTTTGATTTTGTCTTTCTCGCCGGAAGAGAAACTATCTGGCCGGGGCAAAAGTTGAGGAGGTACGCCTTGCCGGCTTAGGAGAAGACAGAGATGTTGATAAGATTTTTTGGGGTGATGACGAATAAAATAATCAACAAAAGATTGAGGATCCAACAAATTTTTGCCATTTAAGTACTCCAGAGTATCTTTTATCAAAGCCTGAAACGAAGGTTGAGTTTTAAGGCCGTATTTACTGACAATTTTTTTTAAATAAAGATTTAGCTTTTGAGTTATAATTTTTTCGGTTTTAGGGGAAAGAGCGATTTGACGAAGAGCATAGTCTTTTAGTAAAAAGAAAAGAGATTGATCAACAATTTTTTGATATTGGAGGGGGGTCAGGGCCTGATTTTTTTTCAGATGAAAATTGAGGACCGAATCGCTGTCTAGTGGTAGATAGGAATTGTCGGAAAAAGTGACAAAAACCCGAGAAGCCGAACGGGAAGAAAAACTAAGCTTTTTTATCTCCATTTTTTTGACTATCTTTGTCCTCTATTTTGGGATTTTTGATAATCTGCCAAATTTTTTTGGTAAGATCTTGGCTAATTTTAGGATTATCTTTTAGATAATCTTTGGCGGCTTCTCTGCCTTGGATGTTTTTGCCGTCAATTTTTAGAAAGGCACCTGATTTACCAACCAGATCATATTGAATGGCAAGATCGATTAGATTGCCGAAGACAGAGATACCTTCAACATTCATAATGTCGAAAAGGGCTTCTTTAAAAGGAGGAGCGACTTTGTTTTTGACGATTCTGGCTCTGTGTTGAGAACCGATAGGATCACCGGTAGCAGTCTTGATATTGGCAATTTTGCGCAAATCTATCCTAACAGAAGAATAGAACTTGAGAGCCAAACCACCGGGGGTGGTTTCGGGGTTGCCAAACATAACCCCAATTTTTTGTCTTAATTGGTTGGTGAAAACGATAACCGTCTTTGATTTGGAAATGGCACCGGAAAGTTTTCTTAGGGCCTGAGACATCAACCGGGCCTGGACTCCCATCATGGAATCGCCCATATCCCCTTCTATTTCAGCTCGGGGAACCAAAGCGGCGACAGAATCAATAACGATAACATCCACGGCATTGGAACGAACCAGGGTTTCCACTATTTCCAGAGCCTGTTCGCCATTGTCCGGCTGAGAAATTAAAAGGTTGTTCAGATCTACTCCGACTATGGCGGCCCGCTGAGGATCAAGAGCGTGCTCGGCATCAATAAAAGCGGCAGTACCGCCCAGTTTTTGAGCTTCAGCAATAAGATGGAGACAGAGAGTAGTTTTACCGGAGGCTTCCGGACCAAAAATTTCGGTAACCCGACCCCGAGGTAAACCACCGACACCAAGAGCGACGTCAAGTGAAATACAGCCGGTAGGGATAACTTCAACGGACATATCAGTCCGATCTCCCATCTTCATGATGGCGCCTTCACCATATTCTTTTTTGATTTGGTCCATGGCTAAACTGACGGCTTCGAGTTTTTTTGATTTAAGATTATTGATGGCTTTTTTGCTGTTTTTTGGCATATTGGTTTGATTAAATTGTTTAATTAGTTAGTGATAACAAATATAAAATAGAGAGTCAATGGGCAAAACCCGAATAAAAGACGAATCCTCAAAAGAATGGAGCAAATATGAAAAGTTTTGCTTGGGAAAAAGAATAAAACAGGTTATAATAGAGACGTTTTGACAACGGGGATTGGCGCAACTGGCTAGCGCGTTCGCATGGGGTGCGAAAGGCTGCAGGTTCGAATCCTGTATCCCCGACACTGATAAAAAATACCCCACTCCGGAGGTGGGTTTAGAAAAAGAACAAGATGACAGATAAAGCAAGGGTGTAAAAGGCAAAATACCAGAGATGGCGGTGGGTAAAGAGTTTTTGGAGGAGACGGAGGCTGATGATACCGACGATAAAGGCGAAAAGAAAGGCAAGGAGGCTTTCCAGACTGATAAATGAGGATAATAAGCTAATATCGGTAAAATTTAAAACCAGAGCCCCTAGTGAAGCCGGAATAAAAAGATAAAAAGAGAACTGAAAAGCCTGAAGAAGAGGTAAGCCCAAGAGCAAACCGGCAAAAAGAGTAGAAGCGGATCTAGAAACACCAGGCAAGAGAGCCAGGGCTTGAAAGAGACCGATAATTAGAGCTTTAACGGGAGTCAACTCGGATTTTTTAGGAGTAATAAATTTTTGAGCTAAAAGTAAAACAGAAGTAATCAGAAAAAAAAGAGGTAAATAATCGGGTCTGGTAAAAAGTAAGTCTATTTTGTCTTTAAAAAGAAAACCCAAGATGGCGGCGGGGAGAGTGCCAATGAAAATAAGAGGTATTTTTTTTAGAAAATCCCTAAATTGATGACGAAAAATATAAAAAACAGAAAAAAGAGTGGCGGTGTTGAGAAAAATATCCAAGACAAGGGAAGGGGTAAGGCCAAAAATAGACTGGAAAAGATTGAGATGACCAGAAGAAGAGATGGGAAGAAATTCAGAAACAGCTTGAACAAAAGCAAGAAAAAGTAGCTGTAAAAAAGACATAGATAATTGTAACAGGAGTTAGCGTTTGGGAGACTGTTTCTTTCGACGAGCTTTACCACCGGTACCAACCATACGGCGTTGTCTGACACGAGCATCGACGGTAACCAAACCGGCAGGACGAAGGAATTTTTTGAGTTCAGGATCGAAAACAATAAGGGCCCGAGCCAAAGCTAAAGACAGAGCCACGGCTTGACCGTTTTTACCACCACCGACTGCCTTGGCCTGAAAATGAAACTTCTTTTGATTTTTGGTAAGAGTCAGAGGAGCTTGATAGATATCAGCGAAAAATTTGGCAGGAAAATATTTGTCCAAAGTCAAACCATTAACAGTAGAAGGGCCGGATTCGGGAAAAAGCTTAACGGTAACAACGGCGGCACGGCGACGGCCGAGAGCGTAAAAATAAGCGGTTTTTGGTTTAGTCATAATTATTTTTTAAATTTTTCGCCGTATTTGTGATCGGGGCCAAGAAAAATTTTAAGACGAGCCAAACGATCCTGACGACGACGGTTTTTGGGTAACATACCCCTAACGGCCAGATAAATAACCTGACGAGGATCTTTTTTCATCATTTGAGCCAAACTAAGCTCTTTGAGGTTGCCGGCATAACCGGAATGATGATAATAAATTTTTTGTTTTAATTTTTTACCGGTGATGTTGATCTTGGAAGCATTAACCGCCACCACATAGTCACCATCGTCACGATGAGAGGAATAGGTGACTTTGTGCTTGCCGATCAGAAGAGGGGCAATTTGAGCTGAAGCCCGACCCCAGGAAAGACCCTCCAGATCAATTAAATGCCAGTTTCTTTGGACTTGGTTCCCTTTTAAAACCGTGGTTTTTTGTTGGTTCATTTTGTCTTTTTCTTAACAATTGTTTTTTCGGAAACAGCGGGAGGATTGAGTTGATAGGGTTTGACGAAAGAAAGAAGAACAATAAGGGCATCGTCTCCTTGTCGACGCTTAAGCTTGATAATTTTGGTGAAGTTCATTTGAACATCCTTAAAAGAAATAGCCACGGCCTTAACAAGCGAGTTGACAAATCTTTTGTTTTGGAAAACGGCAAAAAGACGACGACGAGAAGAAAGGTCGGCTTTTTGAGCCAAACGGCAAAGTTTTTCCACCAGAGGAAGAACGGCTTTGGCTTTGGCTTCGGTCGTTTTGATTTTACCGTAAGTGAACATAGCCCGAGCCTGAATACGGAAAAGGGACTGACGTTGGTGATGATTTCGGCCTAATTTCCGACCGGCAACTTTGTGTTTCATTTTAATTCCAAGAAATGCTCTTCTCTTTTAGCCAATTGTCTATAATTTTTAATGATTTTTCCCCGACATTTTTGGCCCGACTAACCTGAGCGCGACCATCTTTGACTAAAGATTCGATAGTGCTATAGCCAGATTTTTTAAGAGCGTTGGTAACCCTAAGGGGTAACTCTATTTCTTCCACAGACATATCCTTGACTAAAGACATGGGGCTGGATTCAATAGTGACCACTTCTTCTTCAAACTCCTGAGGATCGTAAATTTGAGAAAGCGAGTCTATTAACTTTTTGGCGGATAACTTGAGAGCCTCCAAAGAATCGATAGAACCGTCAGTCCATATTTCCATAGTCAATTTGTCGTGGTTTAGTTTTTTGGCTAAACGGGTGGGCTCGACAAAATAATTGACCTTAACAATAGGAGTAAAAGCGGCATCTAAAATAATTTCTCCGACAATATCGGTTTTTTGTTCTTTGGCTAAGGTATAGCCAAGACCTCTTTCAACCATAAGCTCAAGCTCAAAAGAGCTTTTTTTATCTGAAAGGGTGGCAATGTGTTGATCCGGATTGGTGACAAAACAAAGATCGTTGCCCTTAATATCAGCGGCAGTGACAATTCCGGGGCCGATTTTTTTGATAAAAAGCTTGATGGGTTCGTCTTTTTTGTAACTAAACTTTATTTTTTTAAGATTGAGAGAAACCTCGACCAAATCTTCTTTGACACCGGGTAAGTTGGTAAAAAGATGAGTAGCCCCTTTTATCTTGATACGGGTAATGGCAGCGCCGGGAACAGTGATGAAAAGAAGACGACGCAAACTGTTG